>DAIUEA010000005.1:20816-21791 GCA_036845365.1 Limnohabitans sp.
AAAACATGGGCGCCAAAAAATGACAATGTAATAGAAAAAAATTGGTTTGTAGAAAACGGTGTTGATCTTGAAATTAATTTAACTCCAAGCTCAGTCCATCAAATATCAGGTCTAATTAACAATGATTTTGATTTGGCAATTACGTTAATCGATAATGTAATTGCCTACAAAAACAATCAAGGTGAAGTTCCCATTATTGGGGAGGATTTGATCGGATTAATGGCGTGCGATACCAACTCCTTGCCTAATTTAGTGACTCTCCCGCATATAAAGTCATACAGCGCATTAAAAGGCACCCAGTTATGTGTAGACGCGCTGACAACTGGTTATGCGTTTTTATTGAAAGCCATGCTAGAACATTCAGGACTTAAAGATAAAGATTTTGAAGTTGTTAGCGCAGGAGGAGTACAACAGCGATATCAGTCTTTGATCAAAAAAGAATATTCTGGCGCTTTATTTAATGCTCCCTTTGAAGGAATGCTTAGAGAAAAAGGCTTTAATATTATAGACAATGGTTCTAGCGTTGCTCATAATTATCAGGGGCAAGTACTTGCAGGAAATCAAACATGGGTGAACACTCACTCAGAACTTGTAGAGAAGTTCATTCTTGTATTTCTTAAAGCAATTAATTGGTTATACGACTCAAATAACTATAGCGAATCAATCCTTATTTTTGATAGAAATCAAAAAAATTCAAATGCTGGACACGGTCCAGCCTGTTATCAAAGCCTACTTCACAAGTCTAAAGGGTTTCCCACTGATGGGAAAATTCAATTGGCTGGTGTCAGTACTGTTATAAATCTTCGTAATAAGTATCATAAAGGTTCAACCCCCTTGGCAGACAAACCGCAAGCATATGTAAATATGGCTTTACTGGATCAAGTGCTTAAGTCTAGTTTTTAATTTAGCCACGATACACCTTTTACTATTTTTAAATCATTTCTGAAAGCCCTCAGCATAAAGACACCAGTATAT
>DAIUEA010000006.1:0-16724 GCA_036845365.1 Limnohabitans sp.
CTTAGTCCGTATTTTTCTACAATGAGCGGATATTTAGCCTCGACTTGTTCGGAGGGACCGTTGTGGGTATCACCGTCGTTAATGGCGATCGTGGCACTCATCCCGTCTTCATTGTGTTTAGCCCCCCAGCCCCCCCCAATGAGTCCACCCAGATAAAGAAATAGTTTGTTCTCGATCGGCGTTTTACCGTGAACACTTGCGATCACAAGATCGGCGTGATGACCGGCAATCACTTTTTCTGGAATCGCTGTAGATAAAGCTTTAAACACTGTATCCACCACAGTCATCGGAAAAGTCATCCACCAGCGCATCGGAGCAGGACGTGTTGCGCTGATCACTTTGCCCGGGGGTAAGATCACTTTTAAAGCCTTAAAGCAACCATCGTTAATAGGCAACTCATTGGCTGCAGTCAGACATTTAAATGCAACTTGAGCGCATGCAATACCCGCCGCCTCCCCCGAGTTATAAAAACCTTTAACCTGATTGCTCACCTCAGTGAGATCAATCGTCATCTGATCCCCGACTACTAAGACTTTAACCCTAATAGGTATTTTTTTGCCCAACTCAATCCCGTCGTCATCCATAAAAGATTCAGCAAAGTACGCTCCGTCAGGGATGGTTTTAACGACCTCGCGAACACTTGCCTCACTTTGCTTAAAAATTTGTTGAATCGATTGATCTACCGCTTGTAATTCAAATTTACCCAACAATTCAAGGTAGCGACGCTCACCCGTTTTAACGGCTGCAATTTGGGCCCTAAAGTCCCCCATTGCCCGTTCAGGTATGCGTACATTCATCTCAATGATATCGACCAAATCTTGATTGAGTTTGCCCTTTATATAGGCTTTAAGAATAGGAACTTGAAGTCCCTCTGAGTAAATATCGCTGGTCATGCCGTCAAGCGTACCGCCCACATCCTGCCAGTGCGCCATACAGGCAGAAAAAGCAACGACTTCCCCTTTCCAAAAAATAGGAACAACAAACGTCATGTGATTAAGATGACTGCCCGTAATGTAGGCGTCATTCGTCAAGAGCACATCGCCGTCCTCGAGCCCCGTATGATCAAACTTTGAGATCATGCGTTTGACCGTGTTGCTCATCCCGCGAATAAACATAGGAAGACCAATACCAATAGAGACCGTGTTTCCCTCTCTATCAAAGAGCCCAACCGTAAAGTCCAGGGCCTCATAGATAATCATGTTGTAGGCTGTGCGCATGAGGTTGGATTTCATCTCCTCCGTAATCGCGACAACTGCGTTGCGAATGATCTCCGTTACCACAGGATCGGACAACGATGCTTGTGCATTGGATTGAGTCTGTTTAGTCATTTGCAACCTCGATGCGTAAGTTACCCACCTCATCAACGCGTAGCACGTCGTTTTGAAAAAGCGTGGTTGTGGAGGCGTATTCTTCAATAAATGCGGGACCCGTTACTTCAAAACCTGCCCCTAAGCTGGGTCTCCAATAGACGGGTACAAGTCGCTCTTTGCCGTCAATGTAGGCCTGTCGCATGCTGGGTGGGCTGGTTAAGGTGGGTGCGGAGCCGCCTTCATGGGGCTCTAATTTTGATAGGCTTGGTTTGGGCATATGCCCCGTCACTGAGGTGCGAACGCTTACGATTTCGGCGGCCTCTTTTTCTGAAAAATAGCCGTACCTCTGCAAATGCACTTTATCAAATGCAGCCTTTATTGCCACAGTATCTTTTTGCTCATACGCTGACATCGCAATCTCAACCGTCACCGCGTGCTCTTGGCCTACATAACGCATGTCAAGCCCTCTGGAGACCGACAAATTTGCAACCGAAGGGGATGCGTTCTTTATCTCCTGTGAACCCTCTAACTCCATGGCTTTTAAAATAGTCTCAACGTGATCGAAATCAAAATTCTCTAAATGGATGAATAAAGTTCTTACATAATCCCGTCTCAAATTTGCAACCAACATACCGTAAGCGGAGAAGTGTCCGGGTGCGTTCGGTATGATTACTTCCCGGATCTTGAGCTCTTTGGCGACCAACAAAGCGTGAAGCGGTCCCGCTCCACCAAAGGCGACCATGGGGAAGTCGCGTGCGTCTACTCCTCTTTCTGTGGTGACGCGCTTGACCACGTTGGACATCGTGGCTGCTGCGATCTTAATGACCCCTTCCGCAGCCTGCTCCACACTTAAACCGAGCGGACGAGCAAGCTTTTCCTCAAAAACCGATTTGCACAACGCCGCATCCAGCTTCATGTCACCGCCTAAAAAACGTTCTGCGGACAACCTTCCAAGAATCAAATTAGCGTCTGTCACGGTTGGCTCATCCCCACCCAATCCGTAGCAAATTGGGCCTGGCTCGGAGCCGGCACTTTGAGGGCCAACCCGAAGTGAATTTGCAGGTCCTATTCTTGCAATGCTTCCGCCCCCCGTTCCGACCTCTTGGATATCGATCATAGGAATTTGAATCGGCAGCCCCTCCGCGTACCCGCCAATCATAGAGTTGGTGGTCATCAATACGTCGCCGTTTAGAATCACACCTGACTTGGCGGTCGTACCCCCCATATCAAAGGCGATGGCATCATGAATGCCCATGTAGCGACAAAGCTCTTTGGTGGCGATGAGTCCAGCCGCGGGGCCGGACTCTATCATCCGAATACACTCGCGCTGCGCCTGCTCAACGCTATAAAGCCCACCCGTTGACTGTACGATTAGAAATCGACCCGTAAAGTCGTGCTCTTTTAAATGCGAGACAACGCCGCTTAGGTAAGACTTTACTTTAGGTCCAATGTACGCGTTCGCAGCAACCGTGGAGGTTCTCTCATACTCTCTGTATTCCTGGGATAACTCACACGATGCGGATACAAAGATGTTAGGCAATCTTTTAACTAAAAATTCTTTGGCCTTAAGCTCATGATCTGGGCTGGAATAGGAGTGCATAAAGAGAATACATACGGCCTCAATTTGATGGGCCTCCAACTCTTTTGCAATGTGCTCTAGCTCCTCTATTTTTAATGGCCTTAAAACAGTACCGTCGCTTGTCAAACGCTCGGAGACCTCAAAGCGCAAATACCGATCGATCAATGGTTTGTGCTTTTTAAAGAAGAGGTTGTAAGCCTCAGGCCGGTTGATACGCCCTATCTCGTATATATCCCTAAAACCCTGCGTAGTGATGAGAGCAGTTTTCGCTCCATTTCTCTCAAGCAACGTATTGATCGCAACCGTTGTACCGTGTAAAAAGAGGTTCGCCCGCTCGAAGGACTCGCCCGCTCGGGTGACTCCGTCTTGCATCCCTTGCACCAGTTTTTTGGGCGTAGTTAAGGATTTACCTAATTGAATTCGTCCTGATATTTCATCAAAGATGGCCACATCCGTAAAGGTTCCACCCACATCAGCAGCAATTCTTAGAGAAGCATCATGCATTCGAGAAGTCTTTTAAAATAAAAAATGGATAAACACGTAACAGTGTTACATAATACAACTTTAGGGCCACTTTATTAATGTGTTGACATGTAAAGTTTCTTGGGAATAACCCTTGCCACTCAAGCATTAAGTATTTTTAACAAAATGACTATACTGATTGCATTGAATTACATTACCTTTTTTGCTCTCTAATTTCTAAAACTTCTAAATCCTTAAACCTTTGAGTCATTCATGAAACACTCCTATATTCCTCACGGTGTTATTCCTGCTGTTATTTTGCCTTTTCACGAAGACCTATCAATAGATGAGAAAAGTTTTCGCGCTCATCTACATGATGTAACCTCTGTGAAAGGCGTTTCAGCCATCACGATTAATGCTCACTCCACTGAGGTGGCCTCGTGCACGTTTGATGAGCAGCGACGTGTGCTTGAGCTCGCAGTTGATGCGGTTGGGGATAAAACGCCACTGGTACACGGCATTTACGCAGAAGGCAGCTTAGAGGCTGCGCGAATCGCAGCTATGGCGACCAAAGGAGGCGCAAGCGCACTGCTCGTATTTCCACCAGGCCCCTTCACCCTTGGTCAACATCCTGAGATGGTTATAGAGCACTTTAGGCGGATTGCTGATGCATCCGGATTACCGCTCATCGCTTTTCAGTACCCCCTCGCAGGTGGACAAGGCTATCCACTTGAGACTTTGCATAAGCTTATTGAAGCCGTACCAAGCATACGTGCGATCAAAGACTGGTGTTCAAATCCCGTATTGCACGAGCGCCATATTCGTGAGTTACAGAGTTTGAATCCGGTTGTTAATGTACTCACAACACATAGTGCTTGGCTATTTAGCTCTTTGGTCTTGGGTCCTAATGGACTCTTATCAGGGAGTGGCTCCGTCATTGCCGACTTGCAATCCCAACTCTTCACGGCTGTCAACAACAACGACTTGATAAAAGCTAGAGAATTAAACGATCGTATATTTCCACTTTCCCAAGTCTTTTATGCAGACCCTTGGGTTGATATGCACAACCGCATGAAAGAGGCACTTGTGCTTCTTGGAAAATTACCGCGTGCAGTCGTTAGACCACCTTTAATGAAAATAAGTGACGCTGAAATCAATAGAATTAAACAAGCGTTGATTCAAGCTCGCCTGTTGGACAGCTCAGGTAAACCACTTTAATCCAGTTAAGCTTCTTTCAGCCCCTGAAACTAATCAACCTAATCAATCTGACGCCCCTACTTAACTAAAACAACTTAGGTAGCTTAGTTAGCTTAGGTAACTTAAGTAACATTAACAACCCACTCATCAACTTATAAGAAACATCCATGTCTAAAACAATCACTCAAGCAATTCGAATCCACGAAACCGGGCCCGCAAACGTTATGAAGCTAGAAGAGGTGACGTTAGGCGAGCCAGGTGCGGGAGAGGTCCTTCTTCGCCAACACGCAATCGGGGTCAACTACATTGACGTCTACTTTAGAAGCGGTATTTACAAGCAACCCATGCCCGGTGCGATTGGCATGGAAGGGGCTGGCGTCATCGAGAAAATTGGCCCTGATGTCACCTTATTTAAAGTAGGCGACCGCGTTGCCTATGCGGGGGGGCCGACCGGATCCTATAGCGCTGCGCGCATCATGCCAGCCAAAGTTTTAGTGCATCTACCCAAGGAGATCAGTTACGAGCAAGGAGCGGCCATGATGCTCCAGGGCCTGACGGTTCATTACTTAATCAAAGATGTCTACCCAGTTCAAAAAGGTGACACCGTGCTGTTTCACGCCGCAGCCGGCGGTGTGGGCTTAATTGCTTCACAGTGGATTAAAGCACTTGGCGCTCATATGATTGGTACGGTGGGTACCCCTGAGAAGGCAAAGCTTGCAAATTCCTTGGGATGTGAGCACACCGTTTTGTACACACAGGAAGATTTTGTAGCTCGGGTTAAAGAGATCACAAACGGAGACGGCGTTGCTGCGGCTTATGACTCAGTTGGGAAAGATACTTTCATGAAATCCATGGATTGCCTAGCACCACGGGGTATGCTGGTTACTTATGGAGCGTCATCGGGCCCTATTGAGCCGCTAGATTTATCGGTGTTGGGCGCCAAAGGATCCCTGAGAGTTTGCCGCCCAACGGTTGCCACGTACGTTCAAAACCGAAAACTCCTAGAGCCCATGGCGCATGATTTATTTCAAATGGTCATCAGCGGTAAGATTCAATTGCAAATTAATCATAAATACAGCTTGAAGGACGCCGCCCAAGCTCACATCGACCTTGAGGGTCGCAAGACAACGGGGAGCTCAATCTTAATCCCGTAATCGGTAAACAATACTAGAAATGTTTTTTAAAACAGGTCTAGTATCTAAGTAACTAAGCAGGTTAGTGGCTTAAAAGTATCACGCTTTCGAGCCCTCCTTTAACCACCAAACTATATGCTCACAGCAATCCGCGTTTTCTAATCCGGCATCACTAGACTCTTTAAATGTATCCAACGCTGTTTGCGTTAAAGGAAGATTTCTGTGAAGCGTCTTGGCATGGCTCAACATGGTTTGTACGTCTTTTAAAACCGTGTTCATTGATACATTAACTGTTTTTGCACGACCGTCTTTGATGGTTTGCGCAACAAACGCACCCCTTGCCTTTAGCACATTGGGGCCACCCGAGGTTTCAGAAAAAATATCTATCACACGCGAAGGATCTAGACCTAGAGGTTCAATTAAGGTGAGCGCTTCTGAAAGGGTTTGCCAGTAAACCATCAAGGGGAGGTTAATCGCTAACTTCATTGTGGAGCCTGAGCCATACGCACCTATATGCTCAACACGCTTACAGAGTTGATCCAGAAGCGGTTTTTGTGCATCAAAGGTTGATGCGGGACCACCTACGAAACCGATTAATTTACCCTCTTTTGCAGGTCCAATACTTCCCCCAACAGGGCACTCTAGATATTCACCGTTTAGTTCCGCTGCCTTGAGGGCAAGGACCGAGTGTTTCTCGGGGCTAATGGTGCTCATCTCGATGATGGTCTTGGCCTTTAAATCATTTGAGAAAATGCCGTGAGATGAGAAATAAACATCATCAAGAGCTTTCTCGTTGGCCAACAGACTCAGTACAACATCCACCGTTTGAAGTAAGGCTTGGGGACTTTCAGCCAACTTAGCACCTAAGTCTAGGGCGCCTTTGGCATTTGCCGCCGTTCTATTCCAAACGTATACCTCATGGTTTAAGGAGATCAAACGAGCGCAAATAGCGGACCCCATCTTGCCAACGCCAATAATTCCAATTTTCATATTTCGCCTTCAATAAACTTAAATTTTATAAACTCGCGCAGCCGTTCCATTTAGGACGGTTTGCTGCACTGAGAGTGGATATTTTGCCAAACACTGTCGAATCACAGCGGTCATTTTCGAATAAGTCGTCCAAAGTTTCTCGACCGGAAAATTTGAGCCGAACATACATCTATTTGCACCAAAAAGAGCAATCACCTCATCTACGATGGGCTCCCAGATGTGCTGTTCACATTGGTGTTCAAAGGTTCCAAAACCCGATAATTTAACGAAAAGATTGGGGCATTTCGCTAGTTTTGTAATACCTTCACGCCAGCGGTTCAAATCTTCAGGCGCTGTGCTCTCAAGCATACCTGAGTGAGTAAGAATAAATTGCGTTTCAGGAAATTGCATCAACAAGTCATAGCCGTCTGCCATTTGATTTGAGAAAATTTGCAACTCAAAGCTTAGGTTTCTTTGAGCAATTTCTTTAAATCCGTTGACCCATTGTTTTGACTTCATTAAATCAGGAGTGCTTGCAAATCTATATTGAGGATTTTGATGCCAATGCAGTTGTTGACGAATTCCTCTGAAGTTTTTGCACTTCATTTGTTCATCCAATAAATGGCCTAAATTTGAAGCTGCTATATCCGCGTAACCGACTACGGCGTGTGGATAGCCGATTCTGTCTGCTACGGATTGCACCCACTGCACCTCTTCCAACGATTTATCGTTTGCCCAGTTAGCTTGAACATAGACCGATTTAACAACATTGTGTGACTCCAAATCGTGCACATAGTCCTCTCCTGTGTAGTCACACTTCATGGTCGTGTAATCACCAAATATACGCGGTAGAGTCGGGCCTTGTAGCCAAGGAATATCTTTTAGTAACCAAATATGGTGATGTGAGTCAATAATAGGTATATCGTTTGGTGATGGGTCGCTGGTAGGCATAAGAGTGCAGATGTCCGTATCAATATATTATTTAAATTTCATCCAGAGCCAAAGCAAATTTAAGTGGCTCAATGGAAGTTGGATTCTCTTATGTCACGTCGGTTGCAGATCTTATGGTTAACCCCCAAAATCAAAGAAGTTGATCAACCGCGCTTGGGGATCGCATTAAATTGTCCTTTTCAACAAATCCTAATCGCCGTTGAAGAAGTCTCGCATCGACCATATAAATATCAGACGCTATAACCAAACCTCTGCCAGGGTTGGTATGCCGTGGTGCCGTGGTGCCGTGGAATTAGTTTTAAGTTTTAGAGAGATCTATTAACATGCCAATTTCAGTGTTAACGGTTCTGATGTCGACTATGAGATTTCATGTAAATTTGCAAAACCTAATTTGAATGGTTCGACTTTTGATCGTACACACAATATTGAAATAACCACATCTGGATGCTAGCACTTCACTGGTATTGGTACGCTTTGCTAGTCAGACTGATATCTGAGACCCCGCTAACTTGATTAATTCCTCTGTGATCCAAGCAGCCTTGCTCGGGGCTGTATCGGGACACTTTGTATAGAGTTGGTTAATAAGCTTGTTGCAGGCCCTGGTTCCACCTAACTGGAGGATCATTTTTTCTATCAATACCTTTGGAATGGATACGGAAGTATTTTTATTTTCTGTTCTAACTTTAATTACCGTCTTGATAGATCCCTGCATTGCTGCAAAGCGAAGCTCGCTTGCCCTCTTAAGAGTTATTTCAACTGTTCTTTGGATAAGAGCCTCAGCGCTTAACTCTTGCGGCTCTGCCCGTCCCCCCTCAATTGGCCCAATTCGGTTTGCCACCTTATTAGGAAACCGAACAGCAAATTGACCGACTAAATCTGCACTTGCCCCAAGCTCAAAGAGGATAGACAAAGCATCTCCTGTGATACCTTCTATTCTTGAAGCCGCTTTAGTCTTGTCCATTTAAGCATTTTATATCTGCGCTCATAAATGTCCTATTTTTAAAGACAAAATGACTTAATTCTTTTTTAAAAGTAGATTAATCCTATTTTTTGTCCTAATTTGTATGCCAAACCACCACCTCTTTTCTCTCAAATGGATGTATTGGTACATCCGAACAGATATAAAAAGCGGTTATTTATTGGTTTTTATCCCGTTTTATTCGTCTTTTTTATTAAAAAAACAAAACAATCAGGTTTTATCCATGTTGTATTGTTTTAGACTTTCTAATACATTTCGAAGTTTCAAGCGCGTAAGCTATTGATTTCTAACACATATTTAGTACTATGGTGTTGGTTTGGCATACGAGCGGTGTGTTCTTTGCACTTATGTTCAGCACTTTGCATACGACAGGCGATACAACGGCATACGAGAGGTGGTAGTTTGGCATACAGACAACAAAAACCGAAACCTGAGAATTCCGGTGTAAATAAGTCTACAATAAATTACACCTAACCAAGAATTGAATGATAAACGAGCAAGACGATCTCACACCAAACACTGAACCCAGTGGGTTTGATGTGAAACAAAGGCACCTGGAACAAACACCCCTGTTTGCCTCTGATGATCTTATTATTCCGTCTTCCGTTCGCAATATCAAGAAATCGATTAGTGCAGTGCACTCTATTCCCACCACTAAATTTGGAAGCCCACTCAACACCAGACGCCTCTTTGACGCTTGTATTTTGGCCGCTCAAATTGACTTCAAAAGCAGGCGTGACATCACGATTGAGAAAATAACCAAAGAACGAGTCTCCCCCCAGTTTGAAATACAAATTAAAGATCTGGCCAATCTAGCCGGCATCCCCGGTAAAAACTACCAACGTATTTACGACGATCTTGACTCCTTGTACGAACTCTCCATGAAATGGAACGTCATCGGAGATGATGACGAGGTGATCTGGGAGAAGAAAAGTCATTTTCTTTCAAGCCTGGGCATAGGTAAAGGGTCCAGAAAGGGCGTTGTTCAGTTCTCAATCGACCCAGAGGTTCTCTCCATCATCTTAGAGCCCAAGACCTGGGCGTCCCTGAGTCTTCAAGTCCTGCACAGCCTTAAATCAGCCGCAGCCTACGCACTTTACCAAAATACATTTAGATACATCAACACCCACCAAAAGGTAACCGCTTCACTCCCAACCGCCACTTGGATCCAGTTGATGCTTGGCCCCTCTCGGTTCGTTAAAACAGATCCCAAAACCAAAGAGACCAAAATAGACTACAAAGAGTTCAAACGCTCTTACCTTATACCCGCGGTTGCGGAAATAAACTCCTGCCCCGCCCTGCATTACACCATTGAGCTTAAAGAGCGTAAGGCCGGAAACCGAGTCTCACAACTTCAGTTTCAATTTATACCAAAGGTACAAGAAAGTCTCGATCTGCCCGTGACCTGGGGGGATGAGACCATCAAAATTCTAAAAGATCAAATTGGCCTTCTAGACCAAGAAATAAGCGATCTCAGTCAAGGCTTTGCATTTGAGGAGATCATCGATACCCTCTCTAGACTCCAGATACAAGAGGCAAAAATAAAAGCCAAGGGCGGACACATCAGCTCTAAGAAAAGCTACTTCAAAGGCATACTACAAAATATCACAGCCCTGCGCGAGAATAAAATGTCAGAGCAACAACTCTTTGAAGTCGTAGCTTCCAAAGAGGCAGAGGACGCGGCCGAGCGAAGAAAAACCAAACAGCTGGTAACTTTTGGTGAACACCAACTAAAAGTGTTTACAACTCGGCTATTTGAGATGTCTACTAACGAGCAGCAAGAGTGGTTTAAGCTCTTTGAGAGATCTGAGATCGGAGGCAAATCATCAACTCTTCAGTTCATCAATAAAGGGTGGACATCTCAAAATGTATTTCTCCTAAGAATATTCCTGTCTTGGGCTCTCAAAAATGCACCAGAATTAGAAGCCAAGTTGCTCAAATATCCGCAAGACCGCTCCATAGAGGACTGGGCTTTATGGGTTTTGGAAAATGCTCAGTAAGCGGGTTTGATTTAATATCGTATGGCCCCAAAATCAACTAAGCGGGTTGCCATATTACTTTAAAGTAACTTTCTTCAGTTTCTGGCTCTGTTACATGCCGACTAGAATAGATTTATGCAACTTTAAAATTATTGAAAAGGAAATTTAATGAAAGTAAAGGATTTATTTAAAAAAGCAACAGCCTGTATCTTTGCAAGCTTGTTTGTTGTGGGCTGTTTTTTAAGTCAATCAACTCATGCTCAATCAGTTACCTCATTAACGGGTCAATATGGCTGCTTGTTTACTAAAAACTTTGCAGGGTTTACGGTATCCAATGAAACCGGATCTGGAATCACTGGAGTAAACTTTTTGTTGTATCTTGACTTTACCAACTCAACGCTAGACTTCAATGTAATCGGTGTTAATAATTACGGCGATAGTGGTGGTAGTTCTACTAAAACAGTATCTGGTACTGGAAGAAACGGAAAGCTATCGGTGACGACTGGTCCCATAACCAATAGCTTCGTGATGAGCGGTACTTTCACAGGTGAAACCGTAACTGCAATCTTAATGCCAGTTAACGCAGGAGCAACCTTACTGCTTCAATCAGGCGGAGGCACCAGTGGATTGAATGAGCCAACGGCAGGTGTTTGTAACAAGGTTTGATCATTGACTTACTTACAAGGTAAGAATAGTTAGCGGACTCTAAAAGAGAGGAGGGCACTGCTATTAGGGAATACTTTAAAGTTCTGGGGATAGGTAAGTTGCGGCTAAACCAGTAGTCGCACCACTATTATTTCTTCACATTGGTGGTAAATTCTAAGTAAGCGAACTCTTACCAACGGTTTCAAATTAACAATAATGACGTCTTTAGTTACAAACAATTTACGCTATCCATATTCATATCCAGATCTTAATTCTTTGCCTCTTGATATTAAAGAGAAAATATTGGCTGTACAAGAAAAGGCTGGTTTTATTCCAAACGTATTTCTGGCCCTCGCAAGGCGCCCTGATGAGTGGCGGGCATTCTTCCTCTACCACGATAGTTTGATGCTTAAAGACGATAGCGGATTAACTAAGGGAGAGCGTGAAATGATAGTCACCTCCACCAGTTCAGCCAATAATTGTTTGTACTGCGTGGTCGCACATGGGGCATTGCTTCGCATCCATGAGAAAAACCCAATCATTGCAGATCAAGTGGCAATAGACCACAAGAGTGCGGATATCACTGAGCGTCAAAAAGTGATGCTTGATTTCGCCCATAAGGTTTGCAAATTGAACGGCGAGATAGGGGAGTCCGATTTTGAGCTACTTCACCGCCACGGATTTAGTGACGAAGATATTTGGGATATAGCTGCAATAACTTCATTTTTTGGTATGTCCAACAGAATGGCCATCTTCTCAGGTATGAAGCCCAATACAGAGTTTTATATGCTGGGGAGAGTGCCCAAATCAAAACCCTAGTTAATTTCAACTGCACTGATCGCTTAGGGGGGCTTAGACTTTGGAATTGATATATTTTGATTAAAGTGGCAATCATCTTGGTTTTTGTAATATAAAAGACGACGGCCATCTCAATAGAAAATCTAGAAGCGTTCTCTCTAAAAACACTGTTGGCTTGGTATTAGCGTTTCAGTGTCAATAAAGATCCTTTTAAAACATTTTGTCATGATATTGCTGGCTATTAATGTGTGCAAGCGCAAACTATCATTTGGAAATGTTTTGAAAATAAATAGAAAGAACTCAAAGAAATCGTCGTCTTTAATTCAATGAGCACAAAGAAATAAACAAAACTTCGGGAAAAGAGGGATTAAAAGAACTTTATTAATACTTTTGGTTGATAGCGTTTCAGTGTCATCCCATTTACTATTAGCGTTTCAGTGTCAAATATTCCCCCGTTTCAACACAATCCGTGGGATTATTAGCGTTTCAGTGCCATCCGTCAAAGCGGAGGTTGTAATCTGAGAGTAACAAACCGCGCATTCATCTTTGTTAAAGGCCCTATCCAGCCCTAAATACGCACTATTAGCTTTTCAGTGTCAATTATCAAATAGAAGAAGGTTCTGTTGTCAGATTTCTCAAGGAGCTAGCTTTGTAGTGTCAAAACCGTATGTGAAAGGCTATTAGCTTTTCAGTGTCGTTATTTTTTTAGATAATTTTGGATAACTAAGACAATATTAGCTCTATATGTACAAGGCTATTAGCGCTTGAGTGTTCCCAGTAATAGCCTTGTATACACAACGCTATTAGCTTTTCATATCTTATCCACAGAGCAAAGAGGCCTTGGAAGCCTCATGAATAGCAGGTTTGCAGGTTTTAGATATTTCCTCTAATCTTTCTTTTAATCCTCTTTTAATCTATTCTTAATCGTGAACAACTATTAAAAAAAAGGAAAAAACACAACTAAACACAACTAAACACGCAAAACGATCGGTCACTACAAAAAACCTGCCCCTATCACTCCATATGAAAAGTGACACTGAAACGCTAATATGCAGTATTGAAATATTAGAGAAATAGCAGACAATTGAAGTACATCATGCCGAATGAAAAAGTCAACACCAAATTACCTGAGGAAGCCAGCGCTTCAACGGCCAAAGGAGAAGTCGTTGACCATGAAAAAACCGATCTAGTTAAAAGTATAGATAGGATTCGGGCGATAGCTGCTGTAAAAGTCGAAGAGGAGCGGAAAAATCTATCCCACCTCAGTACAGAACTTGCCGTAAAGCAAGAATCCTCCAAGTACGAGATTGGCAAAATTATCATGCAAGAAGTCTTACCCATGTGGGATGACTTCAACAGAGGGGCCCCAAATCCGGTTATCAGAAGCAGCCTTTTCTCAGTTCAGACCTCTGAGGCTAGAGAGTTCGTCAAAAAACAAACCATCTACTCCACCAGTAACCACCAAATCAGTTACACAGGTGAACAGCTCCAACAAGAAGACTTAAGCGTATGGCTCTGTATCATCCATATGGCCCGTAGCCAATCCATTGAGAATGTAATTTATTTCACAACCTATCAATTGATTAAAGACCTGGGTTGGAAAATGCACTCAGACACCTACGACAGGGTGAAACTTATCTTATCCAGACTTAAAGTGACCGGCGTCACAATTGCAGCGGGTATCCAAAAAGACTATGAAGGATCCTTGGTTCAAGAAATAGCTAGGTCTGAGTTCAATGGTCAAACGTTCTGGATGGTACAGCTAAACCCCCGCATCACTAGTATCTTCATGTCCGATACAACCACACTCATTGAGTGGGAAGTAAGAAAGAAAATTGGCAAAAAAGCGACCGTTGCTCTTTGGCTTCATGCTTATTACTCTAGCCATAAAGTACCCTACGCTATTTCAGTTCGTAAACTTCACGAACTGTGCGGGTCCGCAAATCGGCTGACGGGTTTTAGAGTTAATCTCAATAACGCTTTGCAAAAACTAATAGAAGTGGGGTTTTTAGATACTTATCATGTAGAAAATGATATTGTGACTGTCGTTAAATCTAAGCGTGGCACTATAAAATTAGTCAATGGATGACACTTTAGTGACCTTTAGCACATGGTTGGCGCTTAAGCGGTGAGGGCAGGATTAATGCTCATTACACCTGGCCTGTTCAGGTTTACTACAAGGGCAGCCACACTTACTAAATTTTCCCCTCTTTTTTGTTGCACAATACTAGAAATATTTATTGGAGAAGGTTATGAAATTGAATGTGAACGGTATTGATCGCCAACTCGATGTAGAGCCCGATATGCCCTTACTCTGGGCACTCAGAGATGAGCTAGATGTGAAAGGGCCCAAGTTCGGTTGCGGCATAGCTCAGTGCGGTGCTTGCACGGTGCTCTTAAATGGTGAGCCCGTGCGTGCTTGTTCATATCCGGTTTCTGCTGCTGCAGGACAAAAAGTCGTCACCATTGAGGGGCTCGCCAAGGGGGATCATCTTCACGCCGTGCAACAGGCGTGGATCGATCACCAGGTTCCACAGTGCGGGTACTGTCAGGGCGGACAAATCTTGACCGCAGTTGCTCTGTTAAAGAAAAAACCTAAGCCCACCGATGAAGATATTGATGCGGCCATGTCCAACATCTGCCGATGCGGAACCTATGCACGCATTAAAAAAGCAATTCACGCAGTGGCTGAAAAAGGAGTGAAAGCATGACAACAAATATTCCATCATCATCTCAACTCGCACGTCGTGACTTCTTAAAAATAAGCTCCGGCTCAGCCGCGATGTTCTCTTTGGGCTTTTATATGCCCGCTAAAGCAACCCCCGCTAACAAAGCCTTGGCCACGCCAGAGCATCTTAATGCGTGGATAGAAATCTACCCCAATGAGCAGGTTGTTATTCGGTATGCGCGTGTTGAGATGGGACAAGGCAGTAGCACCTCTGCCCCTATGATCGTTGCTGAAGAGTTAGATGTCGACTGGAAACAAGTGCGAATTGAGTATGCAACGGCTGAAGATAATCTAAAAACCAAACGCTCTTTCGGCGATATGGCCTCTGTTGGCAGCCGTACGATTAAAAATTCACAGGAATATTTGCGCAATGCCGGTGCAAGCGCTCGCGCTATGCTCGTGAGCGCTGCAGCTCAATCATGGGGAGTGAGTGAATCAGAGTGCGTGACCTCACAAGGTTTTGTAATCCATAAATCATCACAAAAGAAACTCTCCTATGGTAGTTTGTGCGCTCAAGCAGCCAAACTAGAGTCCCCAAAGACTGTCGCGCTGAAGGATCCTAAAGACTGGAAAATCATAGGTCAACCCATCAAACGCAGAGAGATTCCAGACATTGTTGTTGGCAAAATCCGCTACGCTATAGATACTCAGTTACCGGGTATGCTTTACGCCGCAGTGGCCGCTTGCCCCGTCTTTAACGGAACGGTCAAATCGCTTGACGCCTCGCGTGTCCAAAACAGACGCGGTATTGTTAAGGTGTTGAACTTAGGCGATTTTGTTGCGGTGGTAGCTGATAGTTGGTGGCGTGCTAAAGAGGCCCTAAAGGAGATCTCCATTGAATGGGAGACTGGTGAGGGTGCAAAGCTCAGTACAGCCTCCATACAAAACTATCTGAAAGAAGGACTTCAGCAACAAGAGTTTGCGGTTGCCAGGAAAAACGGCGATGTACCCGCCGTTTTGGATAAATCGACTAAGGTCATTGAAGCTGAATACTTTACCCCCTATTTGGCTCACGCCACACTGGAGCCGATTGTGTGTACAGTCTGGATCCAGGGTGACTCCATGGATGTGTGGGCAGCCAGCCAAAGTCCGGAGGCAACGCTTGCCACCGCAGCAGCTACTGCCGGCATAGATCAATCCCGTGTAAAGGTCCATCCCGTTCAGCTTGGTGGTGGCCTTGGACGCAAGGGCGCACAGGATTACACTAAACAAGCAACTTTGATTGCTAAAGCCGTTGAGGGCAAGCCCGTCAAAATGATTTGGACTCGCGAAGAAGATATTCAGCACGACTTATACAGACCCATGAGTCTAATAAAGCTTCGCGCATCGCAAAAGCCTAACGGCGACTTAGACGCTTTGCATATCCGAGTAAGTGCGCCGTCTATCTTTGCCTCTTTACTTAAAATGCCCCTGAACAACGGGGTTGATGGGCAAGCGGTTGCAAGTTTGAATGATCACCCCTATGCGGTAGAGAATTGTTTGGTCGAGTACTCACAGCGCAATACCAATATTCCTGTTGGATTTTGGAGAAGCGTTGGACACTCCCAAAACCCATTTGCAAGGGAGTGCTTTATAGATGAGTTGGCCCATCAAGTGGGTCAAGATCCTTTGGCATACCGCCTTCAAGTGCTACCCGCAAGTGCTGTGCGTGACCGTGCCATATTGACCAAAATAGCAGAGGTTGCCCAGTGGGAAAAGCCTTTGCCCAAGGGCATTTTCAGAGGAATTGCTGAAACTGAAGGGTACGGAAGCTGGACCGCTTGTGTGTGCGAGGTGTCTGTTAACGAGCGATCAGAGGTCAAAATTCACCGCGTCGTCATCGGTATCGATCCAGGCTACGCAGTTAACCCCGATAACATTCAAGCTCAGCTCCAAGGCAGCGTCGTGCACGGGCTGTCTGCCATTTTCTGGGGCGAGATGACGATTAAAGAGGGCCGTATTGAGCAGTCTAACTTCCATGACTACCGCATGATGCGCTTGAACGAGATGCCTGT
>DAIUEA010000006.1:16734-21212 GCA_036845365.1 Limnohabitans sp.
CTGTTGTGCAAACCGTTATTGCGCCGACTGGCGGGTTTTGGGGAGGCGTTGGCGAGCCAACGCAGGCCCCTTTAGGCCCAGCGCTGGTCAATGCTATTTTCGCCGCAACGGGGAAACGCATTCGCTCCTTCCCACTTAAAAACCATGGCCTTAGTTTGGCAAAGGCTTGATGTCCAAATTGGGAGCGGTCCATTTTTCGCGGCGCACACTGCTCACTAAACTGCGTCGCTCATTGGACGTATCGTTAGGCATATCGCTAGCTAGAGCACTCCCCTTGGTAGGGGGCGGGCTCTCCCTCTTTGGGACTGAATCCACCCTCGCTCAGGGAATGTACTCTGGGACACTGCGGTCCCTATCTGAGCTTGTTGACCCCTTGATTAGTGGAGCGCCGCTTTCTAAGACGCGTGTTCGAATAGAGATGCCCCTTTTGGCAGATAATGGAAATTTGGTGAATCTGGCAATCAAATCCGATTTACCCATGACTCAAGATGACTATGTGGAGAAGATATACCTCCTGTCTCAGCGCAATCCGGTCGTGCAAATTGCATTGTTTCACTTGGGACCTTGGTCTGGGGACGCCAACATAAATACACGGGTTCGCTTGGCAGGTAGTCAATTTATAGTGGCCCTTGCGCAGACCTCAAAGGGCAAGTTCTATTACGACAAGTTTGATGTCATTGTGACGGAATCAGCTTGCGTGGATGGGTCCTAGAAATGAGCATTGCAAGACTTCAGGTTTTGGGGGATCTGCGCGTTGGCAGCGTTGTACGTATTCGCTTACTTATCCAGCACTCTATGGATACGGGCTACCTCCAAAATATGCTGGGTCAAAATATTCCGCGAAACGTCATAAAAACAATCACGTGCCATGCAGATCAGTTGGAAATATTTAGGGTAGACCCGTCCTCCGGTATTGCTGCGAATCCGTATTTTGAGTTTTCTTGGCGCGTTGTGCCAGTCAGATCCATCCGAACCGTTTGGATTGATGATATTGGCATTCAAGGAGAGCTGTTAACGCCCATCAATGTGTCGATAAATGTGCCAACTAAGAGCTGATACAAAGTAAAAATAATGTCCAGTGGTGGTCCACTAGGTTTCAAGCGTTAAAGAGCGTTAAATAGCGATAAACAGTAAAGACAATCCCCTATAGGATTAGTTGAAAGGCATCCCTAGAATAGTATTACACAACTTTAGGGATCAAGGGTATGCCAATACACAGCGTGCAAAAAGGCTCAAATAAAAGCTTTGAGGGTCGACGTAACTTTGTGAAGTCTGCACTTGTCACTGGGGCAACGCTGAGTGCGCCCGCCTTTATTGGCCGTGCAAGTGCTGCTATCCCTAAAATAAAGCTCTCCTCCTCTCAGGCCAATGACCCGAAGTTTGCCAACGGGCGTGTTTATTATGACAACTTGGTCAAGCATATCAAAGGCAATGACCTTGCTGACCAAATTGAGGTGGCGTTTTTTCCTGATAACCAATTAGGTCAAGAGATTGATGTAATCAACTCCCTCAAGCTGGGGGTGATCGATATGATGGTGTCTGGATCCTCTATTTCTGCAAACCTGGTGCCCTTAGTCGGTACATTCGATTTAGGTTACCTATTCTCTAGCTTTCAACAGCAAACCAAAGCCTTTAATGCTGGAGCAGCCAAGCCAATTGAGGAGGCTTTGCTAAAAGGGGCCAACATTCACATCATGGACTGGGCCTATAACTTTGGATCTAGAAGTGTTTTGTCACGCAAAGCCGTAAAAACACCTGAGGACTTGGTCGGACTGAAGATACGTACACTCCCCAACCCCGTCATTACCGAGTGTCTAAAGTTAATGGGCGCAGCTGCAACCCCTATGGCTTTTGGAGAAATATACACAGCCCTACAAGCCGGGGTTTTGGACGGCTTAGAGCACGATCCGCCCACCCTGTTTGCGAGCAAGTTTTATGAGACAGCTAAGTTTTATTCATTAACGCGGCATAACTTTTCTCCTCTTGCAATTTATATGAGTGACCTGAGCTTAAACAGGTTGAGTCCAAAAGTGAGGGAGGGCTTTACGGATGCTTGTAAAAAAGCAGCCGTTGACATCCGCGCTCATGGTCTGAGTGTTGAGAAAGATGCATTGACTCAGCTTGCGGAAAAAGGCGTTACGATCATAGACTGTGATAGAGAAGCGTTTAAAAAACGAGTACTTCCCCAAACAGATGCTTTTATAAAAAATCGACCTGACGCAAAACCTATTGTCGACATCATTAGAGCGACGCAAGCTTGAGTCAGACAAACGCACACAAGCCTTTGCTCTCAAACGAACAACACCCAACTTCGCAAGACGAAATACCGCAAAAGCTCTTTTTAGGCCCTTTACTGTCACTTACACAGTGTCTGGCTGCGGTATTTCTTTGTATCGATTTAATGGTTGTTATTGGCTCCGTTGTCGCTCGTTCTTTATTTTTAGCCCCTTTGGAGTGGGCCGATGATGTGGCAAGGGGACTCATGGTCGCAAGCGCCTTCTTTGGCTCGGCCTGCGCAATTGCAAAGGGAGAAAACCCTGGAGTCGTGTTTTTTGTCGACCGATGTTCAAAAAGGTTGAGATCGCAGTTTGAGTCCTTGGCGGCGCTCCTTGTTTGTTTGATTGCGGGTTATATCGCCTTTCATACTCTTAATATGTCGCTCATGACAACCGGCCAAACAACGGGCTCTGGATTGCCGCTACAGTTGACCTTTTACCCAATGGGGGTAGGGTCACTTATGATGACCCTTTTTTCAGCGGAGACTCTCCTCAAGCACCCAAAAGCGGCAAATCTAATTTCTGCTTGTGCCTTGGTTTTGCTCTACTTCCTATACATGGGTTGGGACTTGTACTCTCCAAGCTCTTTACCGTCTCCTCAAGTTTTAATGCTGATCGGTTTTTTGCTCACCCTTTTGGCGGGTGTACCCATTGGTTTTGTTTTAGCCCTCTGCGCGTTGATCTTTAACTTTACCGATGGTTCTATCCCAGGGGTTATCTTTGCTCAGCAAATGGCGCGAGGGATTGACAACTTTGTGTTACTTGCGATACCGTTTTTTATTCTTGTCGGCTATTTGATGGAAGCCAACGGGATGTCTGTGCGCTTGATTGAGTTGTTGCAAAGACTCGTTGGACGCATGAGGGGCGGACTCAACGTGGTGATGGTATTTGCAATGGTACTGTTCTCAGGCATATCGGGCTCCAAAATGGCAGATGTCGCAGCCGTTGGCTCCATCTTAATACCAGCCGCTAGAAGGTCTGGTCAAAACCCTGGCGGTGCGGTTGCGCTTTTGGCCGCGTCCGCAGTCATGGCGGAGACCATACCGCCTTGCATTAATTTGATTATTTTGGGATTTGTTGCCAACCTATCTATAGGCGGTCTGTTTGCTGCCGGGTTAATGCCCGCAGGCTTTATGGCCTTGGCATTGGTTGGAGTCTCCGTTTTTTTTGGCGTGAGGACAGCCCAAGAGACAGAGCTACCAAAGACTCTTGAGCAAAAAAAACGCATGTGGTTCGGCGCTTTGATTTCTTTTGGCTTGATTGCAATGATATTTATTGGCTTCAAGAGCGGATTTGCCACTGCAACTGAAGTGTCTGCGTTTGCTGCGCTTTATGCAATCGTTGTAGGCTCATTTGTTTTTAAAGAGATGAGTTGGAAGAGTCTTTATTCTTGCTTTGTACAATCTGCCTCCAGGGCAGGTCTTGTACTCTTCATAGTCGCAACCGCCCAGTCTTTGGCCTTTGTGTTGACTTTGCAGCAAATACCCCACGCGTTGGGTGAGCTCCTCGTCTCTTTGTCCGCCTCACACGGAACATGGGTTTTTCTTTTGCTCTCAATTGCTATATTGATAGTCATGGGATCGGTGCTTGAGGGGGCTGCTGCGCTGATTATCTTTGGTCCTCTTTTGGTTCCAGTCGCAATGAAATTAGGTATTGCCCCTCTTCACTTTGGGGTGGTTTTAGTTATTGCGATGGGTATTGGGCTGTTTGCTCCGCCACTAGGGTTAGGCTTGTATGGGGCATGTTTGGTCGGCAAGGTGCCGATTGAGCAAACTGTGAAACCAATCATAGGGTACTTGGGTTTATTACTGGCTTGTTTACTGGTCATCGCTTTTGTGCCGGGTATAAGTTTATTTTTACCCCGTCTCTTTGGATACTGATGTTGGTGTGCAGGTATTGGTGAACACAAATATTTCATCTAAGCACTTGTCAATTTAATAAACCGCTGAAGCGAGAAAGATCTTAATCCACTAAGAGTCTAGAGGGCTTTGTACATATGCAAGACATATTTTCTTCAGACCCAACCTAAACCTATGCGCAACCGCGACGGGGCCTAGTCTGGCGGCTATCTATGATGTGGGTTGGGGGTCTTCACTTACCCTTAAAGGATTAAGTCAAACTAAAACCGCAGCGAGCCCTATATAATTTTCAATTTTGAGAAGTTTGTTGAGATGGTTTTTTGTTTCACTAAACCTTTGATAT
>DAIUEA010000007.1:0-20187 GCA_036845365.1 Limnohabitans sp.
TTTTCTACGCGGAATAAAAAGAGTAGTAAAATTTCAGTGCCAAGGAGCGTTGCATCAAATTTATTTGACAGGCTTGGCATATTGTGAAAAAAACCACGCTCACCTGTTCAATATCCTCAGGTGAGTCGAATGAATTTACAAAATATCTCTCCACTGCGGCTAGCCGGATTAGAGCCAGTGTTGATTGACCAAAATACCTTGTTTGTCAACATTGGCGAGCGCACGAACGTCACCGGCTCGAAAGCCTTTGCCCGTATGATCCTAAATGAAGAGTACGAACAAGCTCTTCAAGTTGCTCGCCAACAGGTGGAAAACGGGGCGCAAATTATTGACATCAACATGGATGAGGCCATGCTTGACAGTCAAGCAGCGATGGTTAAATTCCTTAATTTGTTGGCTTCTGAGCCAGACATAGCGCGAGTTCCGATTATGGTAGACAGCTCTAAGTGGTCGGTTATAGAGGCTGGACTCAGGTGTTTGCAAGGCAAGGGCATCGTTAACTCCATCAGCATGAAAGAGGGTGAGGAGGAATTTTTGCGTCAAGCCAAACTTGTTAAGCGATACGGAGCGGCAACCGTGGTGATGGCGTTTGATGAAAAAGGACAGGCCGATACTTATGAACGCAAAATTGAAATATGCGAGCGTGCTTACAGACTACTGGTGGATAGACTGGACTTTTCGCCTGAAGACATCATCTTTGATCCAAATATTTTTGCGGTAGCTACTGGAATAGAGGAGCACAACAATTACGCTGTTGACTTTATAAACGCCACACGTTGGATTAAAGAAAATTTACCGGGTGCAAAAGTCTCTGGGGGTGTCTCCAACGTTAGTTTTTCCTTCCGAGGTAATGACCCTGTCAGGGAAGCAATACACACCGTTTTTCTGTACCACGCCATTAAGGCAGGGATGGATATGGGTATTGTTAATGCGGGAATGATCGGCGTCTATGATGATTTAGAACCTGTTTTGAAGGAACGAGTTGAGGACGTAGTTCTAAACCGCAGAGAAGACGCTGCGGAGAGATTGATAGAGGTTGCTGAGCAGGCTAAAGGACTTGCAAAAGACGGGGGCGAAAAAAATAGTTGGCGAGGAGGAGTGGACTCTCCAGTCAACGTCACGCAACGTTTGTCTCATGCATTAGTTCACGGCATTA
Source organism: Limnohabitans sp. (assembly GCA_036845365.1). Lineage (GTDB taxonomy): Bacteria > Pseudomonadota > Gammaproteobacteria > Burkholderiales > Burkholderiaceae_C > Limnohabitans. The sequence continues at coordinate 1,157 of DAIUEA010000007.1, forward strand.
CTGAGTTTATTACGCAAGACACAGAAGAGGCCTATCAAGAGATTTTATTGCGCGGAGGCCGACCTCTAGAAGTGATCGAGGGCCCGTTGATGGAGGGTATGAACATTGTTGGTGATTTATTCGGCCAGGGAAAGATGTTTCTGCCCCAAGTCGTCAAATCTGCTCGAGTCATGAAGCAAGCTGTGGCGCATTTGATTCCCTACATTGAGGCAGAAAAACTAAGACAAAAAGAGGCGGGAGAAGAGGTAAAAACCAAAGGCAAAATAGTCATTGCAACGGTGAAAGGGGATGTTCATGACATTGGAAAAAACATTGTTACTGTGGTCTTGCAATGCAACAACTTCGACGTAGTCAACATGGGGGTAATGGTGCCTTGCCATGAGATACTTGCGAACGCAAAAATCCAGGGAGCGGACATTATTGGGCTATCTGGTTTGATTACACCAAGCCTGGAGGAAATGCAGTACGTAGCAAGTGAGATGCAAAAAGACGATTACTTTAGGATTCGTAAAATTCCGTTACTAATAGGAGGGGCGACAACGAGTCGCGTTCATACGGCGGTAAAAATTGCCCCGCATTATGAGGGTCCAGTGGTTTATGTCCCTGATGCATCAAGGAGCGTGGGCGTAGCGCAGGGCCTATTATCCAACAAGGCAAGTGCTTTTATCTCGGAGCTTAATGCAGACTATGATCGTGTAAGACAGCAACATGCCAATAAAAAACAAACGCCACTTTTATCTCTTGCAACAGCCAGACAAAATAAAGCGAAAGTAGATTGGATTGATTACAAGCCAGTTGTCCCTAAATTTATTGGCCGAAGAATATTTAAAAACTTCAACCTATCGGATCTTGAAAAATTTATAGATTGGGGACCTTTTTTCCAAACATGGGACTTAGCTGGCCCTTATCCAGCTATTCTTAAAGACGAAATTGTCGGTGCGGAAGCGGTGCGTCTGATGAGTGATGCAAGAAGAATGCTTACGCGCTTAATAGATGGTCGTTGGTTAACGGCTCAAGCTATTGTGGGTTTGTATCCTGCAAACTCAATAGGGGACGATATTGTTTTTTGGAGCGATGAAACGAGAAAAGACCGTTTGTTGACTTGGTCTGGACTGCGTCAGCAAACAACTAAGCCAAGTGGTCGCCCAAATAGGTGTTTGTCCGATTTTGTTGGGCAAAGCGGAGTCGCAGATTACGTAGGCATGTTTGCTGTAACGGCTGGTATCGGAGTGGAGTTAAGGGAGAAGTTTTTCATGGATGACCATGACGACTACAGCGCCATTATGTTTAAAGCATTGGCAGACCGCTTAGCTGAGGCCATGGCAGAGTGCATGCATGCCAGGGTCAGGATGGATCTTTGGGGCTACAGTAAGGAGGAGGAATTGAGTATCCAAGACTTAATTGCAGAAAAGTATGTTGGAATTCGCCCGGCTCCAGGGTACCCTGCGTGCCCAGATCATAGTGTCAAAAAAGACATGTTTAGTGTTCTGCAGTGCGGCGAAATAGGAATGTCGTTGACTGAAAGCCTTGCCATGTATCCAGCTGCCAGTGTGTGCGGTTTCTACATAGCTCACCCCGAGGCCAAATACTTCAACGTTGGAAGAATTGGGGCTGACCAAGTTGGCGATTTAGCTACAAGGCAAGGAACTGAAGAAAGTGCGCTGAAAAGGTTGTTGGCACCGAACATATAGCTTCAGTATTCGTGAAGCTTTCTAAAATCCGAGTTTTTGCCCCTTTGTAAATGAATAAAGACAAAAATAGCATTGGTTAGAACTAATTTGTGCACCAAAGCGGGGATAAAACGTGAGAAAATATGCACAAATATGGTGGTTTAAAGAACTCAACAATGACGGAAATGCCACAAAAAAACTACGGGATACATCATGAAATATAAAAAACTAGTCGCCTCTTTAATGGCTTCGGCTTCATTGTTTAGTTTACCTATTTTTGCGCAAACGACAACTGCAGAGCCCGAGTCCTCTTTAACTTATAACGTTGGAGTTGTAAGCGACTACAGATACCGCGGTATCTCTCAAACAGCACGCATGCCTGCTTTACAGGGGGGCGTAGATTACGTTGATAAAAGCGGGTTTTACGTGGGAAATTGGAACTCCACCATTTCTTGGATTAAAGATACAGCGAACGCTCAAGCTACGCCACCTCAATCGGCAAGAGCGCCAGTAGAGGTTGATTTTTATGGGGGTTACAAGGGATCCTTCTCTGAACTAATTGGCTACGATGTGGGATTGTTTGAATCTTATTATCCTACTAATAATTTGCATTCTGTAACGAATGGCCCAGGAGCAAATTTTTCAGATGCTAGTACAACCGAAATATATGGATCTGTAAGCGTTGGATCTTTGTCGGTAAAAATATCAAACTCTTTAACAAATTTGTTCGGCTATGTAGGCACCAAAAACAGTACTTACTTTGATCTAAGCTACAGCTTTGACTTTGGGGACGGGCTGACCAGCGTGGCTCATTACGGCAATCAGACAATGAAAATGTCCAACGCCCAGTACGTAACTTATGGCGTAACGGATTACAACGATTATTCAATGTCTTTGAATAAAGACTTTGATGGTTTAGTGATTAGTGCTTTGGTGAGCACAACTGACTGGGCTAAAAGAGGTTATTTACACATAAATGATATGTTGGCCGGATCAGGAACATCTAATATTGCAGGAAGCACTTTTGTTTTAGGTGTTAAAAAGAATTTCTAACGCGCAAAATGTATTAAATTATCATCACAGAGACTTTTTATGAAAATGATTACGGCAATTATCAAACCCTTCAAGCTTGATGAGGTTAGAGAGGCATTGTCTGCAATCGGAGTCCAAGGGATTACGGTTACTGAGGTGAAAGGATTTGGCCGTCAAAAGGGGCACACTGAATTATACAGAGGGGCCGAGTATGTGGTTGATTTTTTACCTAAAGTGAAAATTGAAGCTGCAGTTCCTGCAGAGCTTTTAGAGCGCTCGGTTGAGGCAATAGAGACAACGGCAAGGACTGGCAAAATTGGAGACGGCAAAATCTTTGTTTACGATTTAGAACAGTCGGTTCGTATAAGAACCGGCGAAACCGGTAAAGAGGCTCTTTGATAGGTAGTTGCCACGCTCAGCGTGCATCGCAAAGGGGTCTGTAGTGCAAATTAAGTGCCTCAGAATTTACCAATAACTATGCTGTTTTATTTTGGATGATATTGAGATTGGAAATGAAAATCTAACCTGCACTTTGCGACCGCAACTAGGGGGCGCAGTACTTGGTTTAAACTTCCGCGGCAAATCCATTCTCAGAGCCGTAGACGAAAATTTGATTAAGACTTCCAGACAGGCCGCAAATTTCGCACTCCTACCGTATTCCAACAGGGTGTCAAATGCTGCACTGCAATGGTTGGGAAGAGTCTATCGGCTAGCAAAAAATAACGCCGATGAGCCTCACAGCATACACGGAGTGGGTTGGCAACGGCCTTGGGTGGTTAAGCAAAGAGACAAAGACTTTTTACTCTTGTCTTACGAACACACAGCAGATGAGTCTTGGCCTTTCGATTTTGCAGCCTCTCAAGCTTTGCGAGCAGTTGAGAATGAATTGCGCCACTCTTTATCCATAACAAATAAAAGCAACGAGCCGACTCCGGTAGGGCTGGGTTGGCACCCTTATTTTATAAAAAGAGAAAATACTGTTATTGACTTTAAAGCTAACGGAATCTGGCAAATGGGAGCGGACCGCTTGCCCAGCAAACTCCTTAGCAGTAAAGGTCTGGATCAAAAGTGTTCTGAGCTTTCAGTAGATCATTGCTTTGAGGGTTGGTCAGGCTGTGCGACGCTTACTGATAAGGAGCTAACAGTCACAGTTTTGTCTAATTTAAATTACTTGGTGGTTTATACAAGCCCCAGCATGGACTCTGTTGCAATTGAGCCTGTAAGTCACGTAAACAATGCCATTAATATGGCGAATCAAGGTAATGCAGATTATGCGGATTTGGGTGTTAGAGTTCTTTTACCAGGGCAAAGCTTCACAGCCGATATGACGATACGAGTAGAGGGACACCAAGCATGAAGGATAGGCGAAAAAAATCTGTATGTCCTAGGTGTTCCCTGTAGGATTGCGAAAAGTATCTAAAACTAATTTAAGAGATAGTTTAGATACTAGAAAGGAATGTCGTCATCCATGTCATCGAAGCCTGTTTTGGGGGCAGACTTGGTCGTTGTTTCAGACTTGGGGGCATTCGAATACGCAGCTGCACGGGGTTGCGCGCTCTCTTCCGACGAGGAACTAGTGCCCGCATCCCTACCTCCCAGGAGTTGTAGTTCTGTGGCGATGATGTCTACGGTGTTTTTTTCGGCGCCGTCTTTGTCCGTATATTTTCCGTATTTAAGTCGGCCCTCAACATAAATGGGGCGTCCCTTTTTGACGTATTCTCCCGCGATTTCTGCAAGGCGGTCATAGAACGTGACTCTGTGCCACTGCGTATCTTCTATGTATTCGCCGCTTGTCTTATCTTTTCTTTTAGAGGAAGTTGCAATGCTTATATTTGCCACGGCTTGGCCTGAGGGAAGATACCTGATTTCAGGATCGCGACCACAGTTGCCAATTAAGATAACTTTATTTACTGATGCCATATACGCCTTAAAAATACAATAACTAGACTTTGATTATGGCTTGAGAAAGCCCTAATTAGGAGAGATTCAAATCAAGAAATATGGTAATAATCTCAAACTTTGACTAAAAAGTAAACAAAATTTGATTTTAAAAGGGGTTTTTAAAGTTGACGATAATTTTTTGGATCCATTTAAAAAAATGGATTTTTAAGACGGGCAATTTAAAGTCTAAAAGAATCAAGAAGGGTATATTGGAGAGCCCTAGCAAGAGAAAAACTTGAGCAATCGTCAATCCTAAAGTCAAGATAGTGCCTACCAATAAAGCGCTACAAATCATAAAGGCTGAATTTAGAATATTGTTAGCGGCAACAGTTTGAGAGATTTTGTCAGAAGGACTGTGAGTTTGAATGAAAGTGTATAGCGGCACGCTAAAAATTCCTATAAATGCAGATAAAAAACCCAGATCAACAAGGACGTGTAAATTACCAGGGTTAAATAAAAAATCGTTAAGGGTGATCAAAGGAAGTGCAGCAATATGGGTTAAATAGGCAGGCACTTTTACTTCAAACAACGAGCCACCATAGGCTTGTGTATTAACAATGAAAGCCAAATCGAGGGTGAAAATGGTCATGCCAAATAACCCCAGAAAAACAAGAGACAACTCATACTGAGGGTCTCTTAAAGAATTACACAATAGGGAACCAATCCCAATCCCAATGGAGAAAACCACCAAAAGCAGAGAAGCCACATCTGAGTTGCCGTGCAGAAGATCTTTTGAGAAGCTTGGGAAAAGACTTAGGAAAACAGCACCGTAAAACCACATCCAACTGATACCGTACAAAGCGGCCCCCATCCCTTCGGTTTGCTCGGATTGGCGAAGACTGTGGATAGTTTGTTTCCAAGGGTTTAGTCCTCGAAGAAGATACTCTTTTAAATCAATTTGTGGTGTTGGTTCACCTACAACAGGTGCCAGGGGCGAGTCGGGGATAAATAAACTAATGACCAGTCCTGCTACAGATAAACCCAAACAACAGAATGCAACAAACTGCTCGGGTAGAGAAAAATTTATAAAAGTCGAAATTGACAATTGATTAGAAATTAATATTCCGCCAATAAGGTTGCCCATTAATATGGCGAGGAAAGTGCCCGCCTCCACTACTGCGTTCGCCCCCATCAGCTCTTCTCGGTGGATGTGGGATGGCAAATAGGCATATTTGGCAGGGCCGAACAAAGTGGAATGCAAGCCCATCAGAAAAATGCAGAAAAGCAGCAAGAGCGCAGAGCGGTGATTAAATCCGTAGTAGGCAACTCCCATAATGCCTAACTCTACTAATTTTACGGTTTGCAGTATTCGTGTTTTGTTGAAATGGTCCGCTAGTAAGCCGCTAAAAGCTGAGAAAAGCAAAAACGGCAAAATGAAAATCGCTCCAATGGCGAGACCCGCAAGCGCAGGCGGCAGCCAACTCACATGCCACTGGTAAGTAATTAGAAGTGTGACAGCAAATTTAAATAAATTATCATTGCAGGCCCCCAAAAATTGGGTACCTAAAAAAGGCCCAAACCTTTTTTGGATGATTAGCTTGAATTGATTGGATGAGAGGCCTAAGTTCACGAAAATTTTCTATTGTTTCCACGTTGCGAAGAGACTAGAAATGATTATCAATCTTGCCGTAAAACCGAGTTCTTCAGTGCGGGTTATAAGGAGGTATTGATTTCAAATTTTTTCTTGTTTATTGGGAAGTATAAGACTACACTGTCAGGATGTCCAGTTATTGTGCGCCCTCTAATTCATCAAAATCTCCCGTGCTTTCAGCAAAGGCCGGCGGATTCTTCAAGATTGCTCATGGCAAAAGATAAAACAATTTACACCTGCACGAGTTGCGGTGGCACGAGTGCAAAATGGCTCGGCAAATGCCCACATTGTGAGGAGTGGAACACGCTCATTGAAGGCATTGAGGATGGGGGGTCTTCAAACAAAAATAGATACAGTAGCGCAAAAAGCCTTGCTCCTGCCAGTGAAGTTAGTGTGTTGTCGCAAATTGAGGCCCAAGACGTGGACCGAACGCCCACTGGTATCGAAGAGCTAGACAGAGTTTTAGGCGGGGGGATCGTGCCGGCTGGAGTGGTGCTTATTGGCGGAGACCCTGGGATTGGTAAGTCAACCCTTTTACTTCAGGCGTTGGACGCCGTTCAAAGAAGGGGGGGCCACACCTTGTACGTTACAGGAGAGGAATCGGGGGCGCAGGTTGCAATGAGGGCCAGGCGCTTGGGGTTGGAACAAAGTGGAGTAAGCGTTTTAGCTGAAACGCAATTAGAGAAAATAATAGCGACTCTGGAAACACAAAGACCCAGTATTGCAGTTATTGATTCCATTCAAACAGTTTACTCTGAGTTGTTAAGTAGCGCACCAGGATCGGTCTCACAGGTTCGAGAATGCGCAGCTCATTTAACCAGGCTTGCGAAAACCAGTGGTATTTCAATTATCTTAGTCGGCCATGTGACAAAGGAAGGTGCTTTAGCTGGGCCCAGAGTGCTGGAGCACATGGTGGATACGGTGCTGTATTTTGAGGGGGAAACACACTCTAGTTTTAGATTGGTGAGAGCGATTAAAAATAGGTTTGGCGCAGTCAACGAAATTGGGGTTTTTGCGATGACTGAGAAAGGTTTAAAGGGGGTTAGTAACCCGAGTGCCATTTTCCTAAGTCAGCATTCCGAGCCTGTTCCTGGAAGTTGTGTGATGGTCACACTGGAAGGTTCCAGGCCGTTATTGGTGGAAATACAGGCACTTGTCGATCAATCAGGGCCGAGTCCCAGACGCTTGAGCGTGGGACTGGATAGAGACCGTTTAGCGATGTTGTTGGCGGTGTTGCACAGGCACGCGGGCGTGGGGTGTATGGATCAAGATGTTTTTGTAAACGCGGTGGGTGGGGTCAGGATTTCGGAGCCGGCGGCTGATTTGGCAGTTTTACTTTCCATCCAAAGTAGCCTCAGAGGGAAGGCTTTGCCTAAGGGATTTATAGCATTTGGAGAGATTGGTTTAGCAGGTGAGGTACGCCCAGCACCAAGAGGTCAAGAAAGGCTTAAGGAGGCTGCTAAACTGGGTTTCTCTATTGCAGTTATACCTAAAGCCAATGCGCCCAAAAAGAAAATAGAGGGACTCACCGTCCACGCTGTGGAACGCGTTGATCAGGCTATGAATTTGGTACGTGAGGGCCTTTTCTAGTTAAAAGCAAATTAAAAATACAATATTCTCTTGCAAGACGTTCATTAGCTAAATTTCACACTCAACAAGGTTTAACTTTGAATTCAATTCTCAGTAAAAGTGAAAAGTACCTTTACCCCTTTTTCGCGGTTGGTTTGTTGGTATTTGCTTATCAATACCACGAATGGTCAGGGGTCATTTTTGTAGTGTCTGGTGGAGTGATGTGGGCGTTATTGCATTTATCTAGAGTCCTACAAGTTTTTAAAAAAGCAGCCAACCGCCCTATAGGATACGTTGATAGTGCAGTCATGGTCAACGCTAAACTTAAAAAGGGGTTGACTTTATTGCACGTCATTGCCCTTACCAAAAGCTTAGGGGAAAAAAGGGCTGAGGATCAATCGGCGGACTTATTAAAGTCTGGAAAAGAGGTGTTTTACTGGCAAGACTCATCGGAGTCTTATTTAAAGTGTGAATTTTTAGACGGTAAACTAAAACATTACGAATTAATCAGACCCGCAGTGGATTCTTAGAAGAGAAAACCTGACGGTTTTTAAAACAGTAAAATGACACAATGATTAGCAAGTTTTAAATGTCTGCGCTAAGCGCTTGAAAGGAAAAAACAATGAGCTCAATGCCCCCATCAATGGCAGATCGAGATGGAAAAATTTGGATGGACGGTCAATTGGTTGAATGGAGAGATGCCAAAATTCATGTTCTCACGCACACCCTTCATTATGGTTGCGGCGCATTTGAGGGGATTCGGGCTTATATGACCCCTAAGGGAACTGCGATTTTTAGGCTGGAAGACCACACAGAGAGGCTCTTCAACAGCGCCAAAATTTTGCGGATGAATATTCCTTTTAGCAAAGATGTGGTGATGACGGCCAACAAACAGGTGGTACGTGAAAATAAACTGGAGAGTTGTTATATTCGACCACTGACTTGGATTGGTTCTCAAAGGTTGGGAGTTTCTCCTAAGGGCAACACGATTCATTTGATGATTGCTGCTTGGGCTTGGGGCGCTTATTTAGGAGAAGAAGGTTTAGAGTTGGGTATTCGAGTAAAAACTTCAAGCTATACCCGACACCATGTAAATGTCACAATGACGCAGGCAAAAGCTGTGAGCAATTACACCAACTCGATCCTAGCCAATATGGAGGTGACTGATGATGGCTATGATGAGGCTTTGTTGTTGGATACCGCTGGGTTTGTATCCGAGGGCGCGGGAGAAAATATATTCATTATTAAATCTGGCGTTATTTACACGCCCGACTTATCTGCAGGTGCGTTAAGCGGTATCACCAGAAGTACTATTTTTGAAATAGCCAAAGATTTTGGAATCGATGTTGTTCAAAAGCGGATAACTCGGGATGAAGTGTATTTGGCAGACGAAGCATTCTTTACGGGCACAGCGGCAGAGGTGACCCCAATCCGGGAATTAGACAGAATTACGATTGGCGAGGGAAAGCGTGGCCCAATCACACAAAAACTCCAAACTGCATTTTTTGACATTGTGAACGGGCGCAATGAAAAATACGCTCATTGGCTTACCTTGGTTTAAGGCTTAATATGAGCAATGATGTTGAAGTTTTATTAGGGGATTTAAATGGGCACGGTGGTGTTTTTTGCCCCAACCCTAAGGCGCACATGAAGCTTTGGAACTCTCATCCCAAAGTCTATTTGGATGTGTCTAAAACGGGCTCTGCAAAGTGCCCCTATTGCGGTACTTTGTTCACGCTGAAACTCAGCGAGACCGAACACGTTGCCAAGCACGCCTAATAAAACGCTTATTATCGCCCCGCAGTGGATAGGGGATGCGGTTATGACGGAGCCTATGGTGCGCCATTTAAGCGATCAGGGTGACGAGGTGTCGGTTGCTGTATTGCCTCATATTGCTCCAGTTTATGCGGCAATGAGTGCAATCCATGAAATATTGATATGGCCTTTTAACCGCGGTCAGCTTCAACCCATAAAGCGTTGGCGAACTGCGCGGCTTGTTCGCGGCAAGTTTAACCGGGTCATTATTTGTCCTAATTCATTCAAAAATGTGCTCATCCCCTTCTTTGCTGGGATACCCCAGAGAATAGGTTATGTGGGAGAGATGCGGTCCTCACTGCTTAGCACCGCGTTTGCAAATCCTGATAAACATGAAAGAGGTTCAATGGTCAATTTTTACAAAAAATTGGCTCAAACAGACGACAAAGACTTGGATCAAAATAAGATTTCAGTAAAGAGTGCAAACGATCGTCCCACTTTATACGTAGATCCAATTACAGTAGACGCAGCACTCGAGCAATTTGGGTTGAGCCCTTTGTGTTATTGCGTGCTTGCCCCAGGTGCGGAGTATGGTCCTGCTAAAAGATGGTCGAAAGAAAATTTTGCCCAGATCGCACTCAATTTGAGCCATGCCCAATTTCAAATTGTTGTTTTGGGCTCAAACGCAGACAAGGGCGCCGCAGATGAAATTGAACAGACCTGCAAGGCAAAGGGCTTAAACATCTTAAACCTCGCTGGTAAAACAGATCTCACCCAAGCGATAGCGTTGATTGCGCGGGCGAGAGGTGTTATTTCAAACGATTCGGGTTTAATGCACATTGCCGCGGGCTTTAAAAGGCCACAGGTTGCTATTTTTGGCTCCTCAAGTCCACAGCATACGCCTCCTCTTAATGAGTTAGCTGAAGTGTGTTGGCTCTCTTTGCCCTGCTCTCCTTGTTATAAGAGAATCTGTCCGTTGGGGCATACGAACTGTTTGAAAAATATTTCTGTTGCACAGGTTGAAGATAGCTTTTATCGATCAATAAAAGCAGAATCTTTTATTTAGAACCAGTTGAATAGATGGCCTTAACTCACCAGTGACTTAAAACTGAATTTGGGCACGCGAAATAACGCCCTACTCTTTTAAAATTTGAGGGGTATCTTAAGTGCGCCTAGCCAATTGATTTTTGTTTTTCTAAGACCCAAATCAATAAAAGCACTGGGCAACCCATAAGGGCTGTGGCGATGAAAAAATAATGATAACCAAGATATTGAACGAAAACTCCCGAAAATCCAGCTAAGAATTTGGGTAGCAAAAGCATCACAGAGCTTAAAACTGCATATTGGGTTGCCGAGTACTGCACATTCACAAGAGATGAAAGATAGGCAATAAAAGCTGCTGAGGCTATGCCGGCGCTTAAGTTATCAGTGGAGATTACGCCAATTAAGGCGCGCACATCATGGCCTTGAAAACTGAGCCAAGAAAAAAGTAAATTACTAAGAGAGCTGAGAATAGCGCCCCAAAAAAGAATACGAATAATGCCGTACCTAATGGTTAAGGATCCCCCGATAAAAGCGCCGAGTAAAGTCATGACAACACCGTAGACTTTGCTAACGGTTGCAATTTCTGTTTTTGAATAGCCCATGTCCACGTAAAAGGGATTGGCCATTATGCCCATCACGATGTCACTGATTCTGTATGTTGCAATTAACGCAAGAATGGTGACGGCACGCCATTGGTAGCGCACATGAAAATCTTTAAATGGTGCAATTACGGTCGTTAAAAGCCAAGATTTAAAATCAGGTGAGCGGGGCCTAGGGGTGTAGTTGGGTTCTTTTGAAAACAAAATCGTGACAGAACCTATCAGCATGGAAGCTGCCATCCACAAGTAAGCCGTTTGCCAACCTACTTGGTTATAAAGTGGTTGGCTCAAAGTGTCTTGTGTCGCTAAAGAGGCTAGCCACAAAGAACCTGCCCCTGCCCATATCATGGCTAGACGGTAACCCGTCTGGTAACAGGCAGCCAAAGCTCCTTGGAGCTCAGACCCAGCGGACTCTATCCTAAAGGCGTCAAGTGCGATATCTTGCGTGGCCGACCCAAAGGCGACTATGACTGCGCACCCAATCAACAAGCGCAACTGAATTTGTGGGTCAACCGTGCCCATTCCAACTAAGCCGACGATGACAATAACCTGCGCCAAAAGCAACCAAGCCCTTCTGCGACCCAAAAAACGTGTGAGTAAAGGAATGTCCAGTTGGTCAACTAAAGGAGCCCATAGCCATTTGACGCCGTAAGCCAAACCAATCCAACTTAGAAATCCGATCGTAGACAGATCTACTCCGGCTTCACGGAGTCGAAAACTAAGGGTGCCTAAAACCAGAAGCAAAGGTAGCCCCGCAGCAAAGCCTAGCGTTAACATTCGAAGGCTTGACGGTGTAAGGTAAACGAGTACCCAAGCGGGTAACCGTTGGATGACCCATTGATTAGGTGGTTTTTGCATTGTATTATTGTCTTGGATCGTAGTTTCCTATGTAGTTTAATTAGAAAACAAGTTTGAAAATGAGGGTTTTGAACAATAACAAGAGAATCCTTAAAAGGGATTAAATTTTATTAAAAAGAATACCGTTTATTTTGTATTAATGTGGGCAATATGTGCTGCGAACCTAGAAAGCTTTGCTCATCCAGATAATGCAGCAAATTCAGGTATTGCAACCAATGCACCTCCAGAATCAGCATTCACTCGTCTAGTTCCTGCTGCTCAGGTTGAGCAAATGGCGAAAGAGCAATACTACCAGTTGCTCAATGATGCCAAAGCCCACCGAGCACTTGCTATGGGGTCACATCCGTTGTCTATTCGCGTGAACAGTATCAGTCAACGATTAATTCCCTTCGCAACCACTTGGAACTCTCGGGCACAGAGCTGGAAGTGGGAGGTCAACATCATTGGCTCCAACACGATGAATGCATTTTGCCTGCCCGGGGGTAAGATTGCTGTTTATTCGGGTTTAATTCAACAGCTCAAGCTGAGCGATGACGAGCTCGCTATGGTCCTCGGTCATGAAATGACACATGCTTTGCGTGAGCATTCTAGGGAGCAAATAGGTAGGGGCACGGTCACCCAGGGGGCGGCAAGGCTTGGGGGTGTGGTTGCAGCTGGGGTGTTTGGCATAGATCCAAGATTAACGGATCTGATTGCTCGTGAAGGCTCACAGCTAATACTTTTAAAATTCAGTCGACAAAACGAGACTGAGGCAGATTTGATTGGAATGGACATCGCTGCTCGGGCTGGATATGACCCAAGAGCAGCTTTGAGTTTATGGCAAAAGATGTCTCAGATGAACATAAACAACCCCCCGCAGTGGTTGAGCACACACCCCGCAGCGCAAACGAGGATCAAAGAATTGGAGCGCAACCTGACCAAAGAGATGCCGCTTTTCCTGGAGGCCAAAAAAAACAATCCCTATCCTAGATGATCCCCAATGTGAGATTTATTTTTGGCTTGAGCCAGCAAGCACTGTTTTTGACGCTCCCTGGCCTTTATTTTTTGTTCCTCAGTCGTATGCTCAAAGCAGTTGTCGCAGCTTACACCAAGCTCGAATTTAGCGGACTTTTCATTTTCTTGTGTGATGGGTTGCCTGCAAACACGACATAAATAATACTGCCCGGGCCTAAGGCTGTGATCCACACTCACTCTTTCATCAAAAACAAAACATTCCCCTTGCCAAAGGCTTTGCTCTTTGGGAATGGTTTCAAGGTATTTAAGAATTCCGCCTTGCAAATGAAAAACATGATCGTATCCTAAATTCTTCAAAAAAGCGGTTGACTTTTCGCACCTTATGCCGCCAGTACAAAACATTGCAACTTTGGTTTTTTTGGAGTTGTCTTTTTGAAGCGCAGGGAAATTTTTTACCCAATCGGCTAGATCAGTGAATTTTTTAATGTTCGGGTTGATCGCTCCTGCAAACGTACCTAATTCAACTTCGTAGTCATTTCGAGTATCAATCACAACGACCTCGGGGTCATTGATGAGGGAGTTCCAATCCTCGGGCTTTACGTAGGTACCCGTAGTAACGTTAGGATCAATCTCGGGCACACCAAAAGTGACTATTTCTTTTTTTAAGCGTACCTTCATTCTGCGAAAGGGTCTAATTTGTGTCCAGGACTCTTTATGCTGTAAATCAAAAAATGCGGGGTCAGATTTTAAGAAGTCTAAAACGGCGCGAACATTTTCCTCATTTCCGCTAATGGTGCTGTTTATCCCTTCTTTGGCCAATAAGATGATTCCTTTAATGTGTTGAGATTCACAAAAAGACAATATTGAATCTCTTTTTTGTTCATAATCAGGCAAGGGAACAAACTTATAAAAAGCAGCCGTTAAAAATAACGGCTTATCTGGCTCAAAGTTAGAAACTGATTGTGTGAGCATCTTGACAGAGGGGGTTAAAAATCAAACCCATTTAATTTGGGTAATGGCATTTTACTGGCAGTTTAGTTGAATTATTTAGCGCCAAATGTATGTATGTGCAATAGGCATGAGGGGTGATTATTACGGCGAATTTAGAGATTTAATTTTAGACGGAAAGGTCGTAATCAATAATTAATGGAGCATGATCAGAAAACCGGTCTGCTTTGTGTATTTGACATTTCTTGGCAAGTGCTGCAATTTTATCGGTAGCTAATTGATAGTCCAAGCGCCAACCCACATTATTGGCCCACGCTTGCCCCCTGTTACTCCACCAGGTGTAACACTCTTCAGTGGTGTCCGGGTGTAGCAGTCGGTAAACATCTTTAACTCCTGCTTCGTTAATCAGGTGTGTCATCCATTGTCTTTCGCGGGGCAAAAAGCCGCTATTTTTTTGATTGCTTTTCCAGTTTTTAAGGTCCTTTTCTTGATGCGCAATATTTATATCGCCGCACAAAATAAATTCACGCGCGCCTTTGAGCTTTTTAATGTGCGGCTCCATTTGATCTAGAAACCGGTATTTCGCCTCTTGTCGCTCCTCCCCAGAGGAGCCACTTGGAAAGTATGCGCTCACGATGGAGAGTTTGCGAGACGCAGTGTCAAAGCAAAGCTCCAAATACCGACCCTCGGCATCAAACTCATCTGATCCAAATCCAATTTTTACGTCGCTAGGCTCATGACGGGTATAAACACCAACACCTGAGTAGCCTTTTTTTTGAGCGAAGTGAAAATATCCTTTTAAGCCCGCTAAGTGAAGGAGTGAGTCTTGTATGTCCCCGCTTTGAGCTTTGAGCTCTTGAACGCAAATACAATCGGCTTTTATTTGATTCAACCAGGTTTCGACTCCCTTTTTGTAGGCAGAGCGAATTCCGTTGAGGTTTAGTGAAATGAGTTTGTACAAAAAAGGTTCCTTTAATGAAAAGTCTTGATTTGCAAGGGGATGATTTAGCCAAGAACTTTGTTCAGTTCTCGCTGGATTGCGGTGTTTTGAAGTTTGGTCAATTTAAAACCAAAGCGGGCCGCATATCCCCGTATTTCTTCAATGCGGGTTTATTCAATGACGGGCAAAAGTTGGGTAAACTTGCGCAGTTTTACGCTGAGCGTATTCTATCAAGTAGACTCGAGTTCGATATGATTTTTGGCCCCGCTTATAAAGGTATTCCGCTTGGGGCAGCAGTGAGTGTAGAGCTTGCCAGGCTAGGGAAAATCGTGCCCTTTGCTTACAACCGCAAAGAGATAAAAGACCATGGGGAGGGTGGGCGTATTGTGGGCGCTGATTTAGAGGGGCGGGTTCTCATCGTAGACGACGTCATAAGCGCGGGTACCGCGGTCAGGGAGTCTATCAATTTAATTAGTGCTGCGGGTGCGAAGCCTTATGCCATCGCGATCGCGTTGGACCGACAAGAGCGAGCTACATACGAACAAGACGGAAAAGTAGTGGAGTCACAGCACAGCGCGGTGGACTACGTTCGCGAGCAACTAGGACTTAAAGTATCTACGATCTCATTGCTGGAGGATCTTTTGGTTTTTTTAAAGACAAGCAAAGATCCGGAACTATCGCAGCATTTAAAAAACGTTCAAGCTTACCGCGACCAGTATGGCCCTCAGTCATGAGCGTCTTTACTGTAGCCTTTTTTTCAAAAGTTCAGTTAATTGCTGTGGATTAGCTTGCCCTTTACTGGCCTTCATAGCTTGTCCGATCAAAGCATTAAATGCTTTTTCTTTTCCTGCCTTGTACTGAGTGACGTTATCAGGGTTGCCAGAGATGATGGTGTCGATTAGCTTTTCAAGAGCGCCAATATCGTTGACCTGTTTAAGTCCTTTAGATTGGATAAGTGCATCTATGTCTGCACTGGGGTCAGACCAAAGGCTATCTAAGAGCGTTTTCGCAGAGCTGTTGGAGATATCTGCTCGTGCAACTCTAGAGACGATGGCGCCGAGTTGTAACGCGCTTACTGGACAGGCTTGTATATGAACGCTCTCCTCGTTTAACTTCCTAGAAAGCTCCCCCATTACCCAGTTGCTTGCAAGTTTAGGTTGACCGCAGTGGCGAACAGTTTCCTCAAAAAAAGCCGCCATTTGCGGGCTTTGCGTGAGTGTTGATGCGTCGTAGATAGGAAGAGCATATTCTTTGATGAAACGCTCGGCCATGGAGCGGGGAAGCTCGGGCATGGAGGCGCGGACCTGCTCAATCCATTCTGCGGAGATCTCAAGAGGTGGTAGATCGGGGTCGGGGAAGTAACGGTAGTCGGCTGCATCTTCTTTGGTTCGCATACTTCTCGTTTCACCGGTCTCAGGGTCAAACAAAACAGTAGCTTGTTGAATTTTTTTGCCTTCCTCAATTTGCTCAATTTGCCAAAGGACCTCATAGTCAATGGCCTGCTGCATGAATTTGAAACTGTTAAGGTTTTTTATCTCGCGCCTGGTCCCCAAAGGTTGACCAGGCTTTCTGACGGAGACGTTAGCATCGCAACGAAAAGAGCCCTCTTGCATGTTTCCGTCACAGACCTGAATCCAGGTTACTATTTTGTGCAGCTCTTTTGCGTAAGCAACTGCCTCTTGACTTGACCTCATGTCTGGCTCGGTTACGATCTCCAAAAGAGGTGTTCCAGCACGGTTTAAATCAATTCCGCTTAGTCCTACAAAATCTTCATGTAAAGACTTTCCAGCATCCTCCTCCAAATGCGCGCGAACCAAGCGAACGCTCTTAGGTTGTTCCCCCAAAAAGAATTGAACCTCACCGCCTTGAACAACAGGTATTTCGAATTGACTAATTTGGTACCCTTTGGGGAGGTCTGGATAAAAGTAATTCTTTCTCGCAAATATGCTTTTTGAAGATATGTGAGAGCCAAGAGCCAAGCCCAGGCGAATAGCACATTCAACTGCTTTTATGTTCATAACAGGCAAGGCACCAGGAAGCGCCAAATCCACAGCGCAGGCCTGTGTGTTGGGCTGTGCCCCGAACTGAGTTGAAGCCCTGGAGAAAATTTTGCTTTTGGTTAAAAGTTGTGCATGGGTTTCAAAGCCGATCACAACCTCATAACCTTGTATCAATGAAGTAACTTCAGAGGTCATTTGGTGATTTTTGGATATGCTGTTGTTCATAGCGGGGAATCAGTTTTAGCTTGTGTAGGGCTTAACGTGTGCCAGTGGGTAAGCGTTTGAAACATATGGGCTACATTTAAAAGCTTTGACTCTTGTAAATAATTGCCAATCAGTTGCATACCAATTGGCAGAGGTTTTACCGCGTCACTCATTCCACAGGGCACGCTCATAGCTGGCAATCCAGCCAAAGAGGCGGGAAGAGTAAATATGTCGGCTAAATAACTACTAATTGGATCGGCTATTTTTTCATTTAATCCCCAGGCCACAGTGGGTGCAACGGGACCCAAGATGATGTCGCACTTCTTGTAAGCAGCACTAAAATCTTCTGCGATGAGGCGTCTAATTTTCTGCGCTTTTAAGTAATAAGCGTCATAGTAACCGTGTGACAAGACGTAGGCTCCAGTCATGATGCGTTTTTTAACTTCCTCACCCAATCCCTGGGATCTTGATTTTTTGTACATATCTATCAAATCTGTGTACTCTTTAGCTCTATAGCCGTAGCGCACACCATCAAATCGACTCAAATTGGAGCTAGCCTCGGCTGGCGCAATGATGTAGTAAACCGGGATTGAGAGTTGCGTTTTTGGAAGAGAGACGGATACGATTTCAGCCCCCAAATCCTTAAATACATCGATAGCTAATTCAATGGCTTTGCGTACACCGGTGTCCAAACCCTCTCCAAAAAACTCTATGGGTAAGCCGATCTTGACCCCCTTGAGGGAGTCATTTAGGTGAGTTGTATAGTCCTCTGCGGGGATGTCAAGTGAGGTTGAGTCTCTGTCCGGGTCGCCTGAGCACATTGCGCTTAGTAGCAGTGCGCAGTCTTGTGCATCTTTTGCCATGGGCCCAGCTTGGTCCAGGCTAGAGGCATAGGCGATCATGCCGTACCTTGAAATACGCCCGTAAGTTGGTTTTATGCCAGTAATTCCGCAAAAACTTGCCGGCTGCCTGATAGACCCGCCGGTGTCGGTGCCAGTCGCCGCAGGAATTAGACGAGCACTTACCGCGGCAGCGCTACCGCCAGACGAGCCACCCGGGACTTTGGCGTTGTCCCAAGGGTTTAAAACTGGCCCATAAGCAGAGTTTTCATTGGAAGAGCCCATTGCAAACTCATCGCAATTTAATTTGCCTACGGTTACACACCCCGCATTTGCTAGCTTTGCAACAACGGTTGCATCAAATGAGGACATGTAACTTTCCAGCATTTTTGATCCAGCAGTGCTGGGGAAGTCTTTTGTCACAAAAACATCTTTATGGCCGATAGGCAGCCCCTCTAATTGTCCAGCCTTATTGGAATTTAGTTTAACTTGACTAGCCCTTGCGGATTTAATCGTTGTGTCCCTGTTATGGCTTAAAAAGGAGCCCAGTTTCTCATGCTCTACTCTATCTAAAAAATGCTCAGCAACTTCAACAGCACCGAGTGTTTTGGTTTTTAAAGCTCTCGTCAGCTCGAAGACAGTAAGATCGTGAATTGAACTCATTCGACCACCCTTGGGACTAAAAATAAGCCTTTTTCTACGGCAGGGGCACTTTGTTGGTTTGCAGTTCGGGCATCTATTTCAGACACTGTGTCTTGCCTAAGACGCAGTTGGATATGGGTCAAAAGCTCGACTGGGTGGGCCAAGGGCTCTACGCCGTGCGTATCGATTGAGTTGATTTGTTCAACAAGTTCGAAAAAATTGTTGATCTGCGTCAACATTCTTTCCTGCTCTTGAGAGGTAAGCTCAAGTCTGGCTAAACGCTCAATTCTTGTAATGTCTTCAGGTTTCAATGCCATAATTTAATATAAAAGGGCGTTTTAAGGGGGATAATCTGTGAGGGGTACTGTAAAAAACTTACATTAAACCTCGTGCATCGGGTATTATCTCGCCTTTAAGGTTTCACTGAGTTGGATGGTTAAAAATC
>DAIUEA010000008.1:0-19955 GCA_036845365.1 Limnohabitans sp.
TCCCAATTGACTCCTTTTGAGTCAGCCAACAACTGGGGTAGGAGTTGGCGAAGAAGTCTTATGCCGTGTCTGGTTAGTTTGGATTGCGGGTTGTCGTCTGCACTCAGTTGGGTGCTAAAGATTCCAACAGGCACAGACGAGGCCGCTGCTGCTGGGTGACTTGCGCAATCGAAAACACTTACAGACCAACCTCTTTTGGCCATTGAGTAGGCAGCAAATGCGCCCGCCAAACCCGCCCCAATAACCGCGCAGCGTCTACTATCCATTTCGTTGACCCACTCTGGAGTGCAATTGTTTATGCCTTTGCCTTTACCTTTGCCTTTACTTTGTCCGCGGTAAGTGGCTTCCAGTCGGTGTCTTTTAGGTTCGATTCCTTTTAATTTATTGCAATCGAAACCATGAATATTCAAGCTTCTCAAGACGTTGCCAGAGACGCACCAAGTGGATAACGTGGTGCCTATTTTTGCAGTCCTGGCAATTCGACCCAAAGCTTTGTGAGACCACATTTGGGGGTTGACTTTAGGGCTATGGCCATCTAGAAAAATTGAGTCTGTTTGCACGTCGAGGTCTTTGACCACATCGTCAATTCCTCCGATACAAAGTAGTAAAGTTATCAAACCACCCTCAAACTCCAAGCGGTGAAACCCAGGCAATAAACCGTACCACTGTGTTGAGAGTTGATGAGTAAGGCCGTGTAATTCGGGCCAAAGTTTTGAGCTTAGTATTAAATCATCCCGCGTCACGGGATGTTGTTCAATGGATACGTAAGTCAAACGTTTGGGTCGCCGATCATGCGTGAGGCTGAGCCAATAACTCCAGGTACTTAAAAAGTTCAGTCCCAGACCAAAACCCGTCTCCAGTATCGTCCAGTGCTCTTGATGAGCCCAGTTCGGATGATCAGTCCAAAGCCGAGCGCCTTTAATAAACACTTCCCTGGACTGGAGGAGCCCTAAATCTTGGAATTCCCCCACAGAGCCCTTGACCGATGAAATGCTTCTGTAATTATCTGCAAAAATCCTGCTCTTAGGCACTCCACTTAGCGTCCATTCAACAGGACTCAAGCTCTGATCAGGTGTTGGGTGGTGGAACATACCCTTGCACTGCGTCTGCACCTTCTCCAAAGAAGTGTTTCTCCATTTGTCTCGCTAAATACTGACGTGACCTGAGGTCCGCAAGATTTAATCTATTTTCGTTGACTAGCATTGTTTGCTGCTTCAACCAGCCAGCCCAAGCTTCTTTGCTCACATTTTCCCAAATCCGCTTGCCCAGTTCTCCGGGGTAGGGGGGCATGTCTAATCCCTCAGACTCTGTGCCCAGTTTGATGCAGTTAACCATGCGTGCCATAAAAATAAATTCCTAAAAATAAAGAGATTGCTAATTTTCCAAATACCAATCATATTACATCTTGGCACTCTGTTTGTACTAAAGTGGGTGTGGATTGCGTGACAAAGTGCGCCATTTCCCTCAGGCGAGCGACTTGGGGAATGAGGCAACGATTTCCTAAAGCAAGATGAATACAGATTACGATGCTTCACCGAACCCAATGAACCCAATGAACCCAATGAACACAATGAACACAATGAACACAATGAACACAATGAACACAAGGAATTAAATAAATCAATCAACGGTATCAACTGAATATTTAATCAGCCTTATGCGATTCGTCGATTCTGATAAAAGAAGGTAAAAATAAATATCTCTTAATCACCTTGACCCATTAAGTTTTCACGGCTTGATCGATAATTAGAGATAGTTAAATGCTTTTATTAAATAGATTTTATTTTTATGATCTTTGAAATTTTATACAAACCGCGTTCAGCAAGCGCGTTACTGAGCCTAACATGCATTGCACTATTGGCATTTGGCATATACCTTCAAGAAATCGTGGGTCTTGAGCCTTGTCCAATGTGCATTGTTCAAAGATATGCATTCATCTTAATTGCTGTTTGCTCGGGAATGTCTTATTTTATAAATAGACCTCGCTCATACTTAAGCTTATCTATAGTGACTCAAATTGTGGCTGTTTTTGGGGCATTTGTAGCCGCTCGTCAAAGCTGGCTTCAATGGTTTCCACCGGAGACCATGAGTTGCGGGCGAGATCTGTACGGGATGATTGAGAATTTCCCGCTCAAACGAGCCATTCCGATGATTTTCAAAGGCAGCGGCGACTGCACCGTAGTGGACTGGACATTCCTTGGTGGATCTATTGCCAATTGGTCTTACTTATGTTTTCTGGGAATCATCACATATATCGCATTGATTCAAGTTAAATCGTTCAAACGGCATAGACAACTAAAATCTAACCAAGCTAACTAATCTAATCTAACCAAACCAATCTAAATGTCTGTTCAGTCCTGTTGGCCTAGACAGTGGGGAGAGCCATTTAACTACGGATTCATTTCACAAGAGTTGCCAAGGCACTCATAGTTTAAAGAAGTTTTTTAACGAGCACTTTACTTTTACGGTCCCAGTTGTATTTCTTGTTCCTGGCGGGTGGAAGCCACTCAGTGTCAACAATAACAAATCCACGTTTTACAAACCAATGTTGTGTGCGGGTGGTTAAAACAAAGATGCTCTCTAATCCCATTGCCTTGGCGCGACTCTCGATTCTTTTGAGTAACTTTTCACCATCACCCTGAGATTGGGACTGAGGGGAGACGGTAAGTGCGGCCATCTCTGCTGTTTTATTCTCCGGAAAAGGGTAAAGAGCAGCGCAACCAAAAATAACACCGTCATGCTCAATTACAGTGTATTGTTCAATATCTCTTTCAATCTCGCTTCTTCCTCTCTTGACCAATGTACCGTCTCGCTCAAACGGCTCAATCAGCTGGAGCACTCCCCCAACATCCTCATGAGTTGCCTCTCGCAAACTCTCCAACTTCTCGTCCACGACCATGGTACCAATTCCGTCGTGCATATAGATCTCCAAGAGCAGTGCACCATCCACAACAAAAGGCAAAATATGGCTTCGCTCTACCCCGAACTTACAGGCCTTAACGCAGTGTTGTAAATAAAAACCTATATCGAGTGGATTTGTTGCGGGTGGGAGGGACTCTAAAATCTTCTCAGCCGCGTCTAGTGGGAGTTCAGTATCAACGGGGTTCTCATCTGACTCTGGCTCAAGAGGTTTTTGAAGAATACCGGGCACTTCACTTAGGAAGATTAATTTATCCGCTTGTAGCGCTATAGAAACGGAAGTTGCGACCTCCTCCATGGATAAATTAAATGCCTCACCTGTTGGAGAGAATCCAAAAGGGGAAATGAGCACCAGCGAGCCTGCGGTGAGCGTCTGCGTGATGCCAATGACATCAACTTTGCGCACTAGACCGGAGTTCATGAAATCCACGCCGTCTATGATACCGACAGGGCGGGCAGTGATAAAGTTCCCTGAGATGACCCGCACCGTTGCGCCTGCCATAGGGGTATTTGGCAGCCCTTGACTGAACGCGGCCTCGATTTCATAGCGAAGCTGTCCCGCCGCCTCCTGAGCGCAGTCCAAAGCCACATCATCCGTGATGCGCATGCCGTGAGAGTATTTGGGAATATGTCCTTTGGCCATGAGCTGTTCGTTGACCTGCGGCCTAAAACCGTGAACCAGCACCAAATTCACACCCATACTGTGAATGAGCGCCAAGTCTTGTACCAAATGGGGAAGCTTTCCTGCCGCGATCGCCTCTCCCGCTATTCCAACCACGAAGGTTTTGCCTCTGTGCATATGGATGTAAGGCGCAACTGCGCGAAACCAAGGGACAAATGTAAAATTAAATACGGTTGACATCATCAATATTTATCGATTGTTGCGATTACTGATTCAATATTAACAGACATAGAGACTTGTAGACTGGGATAATGCAAGATATCAATTCCCGATTAAATTGGGAATTGTCACCCATCTTTCCCCACAAATCGCACCTCATGCTGAACACGTCCATTGAATTTCCTGAAACCTTGCCAGTCTCGTTGCGCAAAGGGGAAATCATGCAAGCCATTGAGGATCACCAAGTTATTATTGTCTGCGGTGAAACTGGCTCGGGCAAAACAACCCAACTCCCCAAAATGGCTCTTGCACTTGGTCGAGGTGCGTTAAACGAGAACTCCCCTGTAACGGGAAACCTAGCGGGTCCCAAGACAAGGAAGGTAGCCCGACTTATTGGCCATACTCAACCCAGAAGAATAGCCGCTACTTCCGTTGCAAAGCGAATTGCCCAGGAACTTAACTCATCTGTGGGGCAGTGCGTTGGATACAAGGTTAGGTTTCAAGACAAACTCAGTGCATCTACTCGAATTAAGCTCATGACAGACGGTATTTTGCTGGCTGAAACGCAAAATGACCCGCTTCTTAGAGCCTATGACACCCTCATCATTGATGAGGCGCATGAGAGAAGTCTGAACATAGATTTTTTGCTGGGTCATTTGAAGCAAATTCTTCCCAGTCGACCGGACTTAAAAATAATTGTCACCTCTGCCACCATCGATGCGGATCGCTTTGCGAAACACTTTGCAAGCAATTTGGGTCCAGCCCCAGTCATTATGGTGTCTGGGCGAACGTTTCCTGTTGAGATGCGTTACAGACCCTTTGAGGAGGAGCGAGATTACACTTGGCTGGACGCCCTGTCAGACAGAGTTGATGAACTGTGGGGCGTCTTGCCCTTTAAAGAATCACTCAACGACGCCCCAGAGGGGCACACGCGTTCATTACCCTCCATGGGGGACATACTGGTTTTTTTGCCCGGTGAGCGTGAGATTCGGGACGCAATGGGGCATTTGAACGCTCACCTCAGCACCAAAGTTACCTTGCGCCACTGTGAAGTAATCCCCTTATTTGCACGACTTACTCAATCCGAGCAGGAGCGGGTTTTTCAGACCGGTGGTGCGCCCAGAGTTGTGCTTGCAACCAATGTGGCCGAGACCTCTTTGACCGTACCTGGGATTCGCTACGTCATTGATTTGGGGACAGCGCGGGTTAAGCGCTATAACTACAGAAGTAAAGTCGAACAGCTTTTAGTAGAGCCGGTCTCCCAAGCCGCGGCCAACCAGCGCGCAGGTCGCTGCGGACGGGTGGCGCACGGAATCTGTATCCGTATGTACAGCGAGGATGATTTCAACTCTCGCCCCAAATTTACCGAGCCCGAGATCCTAAGAAGCTCATTGGCGAGTGTGATTTTGCGTATGAAATCTTTGAAGTTTGGGGATGTCGAGCATTTCCCTTTCCTTGAGGCTCCGAGGCCGAAAGCTATTGCAGATGGTTACCAATTGTTGGGTGAGTTGGGGGCAGTAGATGAAAGCCTAGAGCTCACAAAAATGGGTACAGAATTGGCTAAATTGCCCCTTGATCCACGTATCGCCCGAATGATTTTGGAGTCAAGATCCAGACAATCGCTTGAACAGGTGTTAATTGTTGCATCTGCGCTTAGTGTCCAAGATGTGAGGGATAGGCCCTTAGAGCATCAAGGAGCGGCAGACTCTGCACATGCTAAATTCAAGGACGAACGCAGTGAATTTAATGGTTATTTGAAAATATGGAAATGGGTTAACGAACTTCGAGGCACCAAGACTGCAG
This sequence comes from Limnohabitans sp., assembly GCA_036845365.1. Lineage (GTDB taxonomy): Bacteria > Pseudomonadota > Gammaproteobacteria > Burkholderiales > Burkholderiaceae_C > Limnohabitans. Next base: position 5,564 of record DAIUEA010000008.1, read on the forward strand.
AGGACGGAGTCAAAACTCATCAACTAACGAATCGTCAATACGAAGCGCTATTAAAACAAAATTTCCTGAGCGCAAGACGCATTAGAGAGTGGCGTGATGTCCATTCGCAACTGCTTTTACTTGTCAAGGAGCAGAAGTGGAAAATCAACACTGAGACGCCTACGTATGAGCAATTGCATATTTCTCTGCTCAGTGGTTTATTAGGAAATATTGGTTTTAAAGGCGAAGAGCAAGACTTTTATCTTGGCGCTAGAGGAATTAAGTTTTACAGGCATCCGGGTGTTCATTTAAGCAAAAAAGCACACCGTTGGGTGGTCAGCGCTGAGATTGTTGAGACGACCCGTCTTTATGGCCGGGGTATGGCAAGTATCGAACCTGTGTGGCTTGAGAGTTTGGGGGAACATTTACTCAAACGTCAGCTCTTAGATCCCAAATTTGACCAACGAAAATCAGAGGTGATTGCTTTTGAACGGGCAACCCTTTACGGTTTATTGGTTTATAGCGGCAGAAGCGTTCCTTATGCGCGGGTGGACATGGCCGGAGCCAGAGAGATCTTCATTCGCCAAGGACTGGTTGAGGGCCAGTGGCAGGGTGCTTTGCCCTTTATGGCGGCGAATCAAAAAATGATCAAAACCGTTGAGGACTTAGAGCATAAGTCAAGGCGTCAAGATGTGCTTGTTGATGAGGCACTTATTTTTGCTTACTACGACCAAAAAATACCGGCCCATATTTTTAACGCCATCACTTTAGAGAAGTGGTACAAGGAGGAGAGTTCAAAGAGCGCCTCTCCCCTGCTTTATCTGACCAAAGAGGAGTTGATGCGCCATGAGGCCCAGGGTGTAACGACTGAGGCATTTCCGAAAACACTCAAGCTTGGCGGTGTTGATTGCTCAGCCACTTATTTGCATGAGCCTGGAGACATACGGGACGGTATCACTGTTGGAATTCCTTTGTTTGTCTTGAACCAAGTCAGTGAGGAAAGAGTGGCTTGGCTGGTGCCTGGAATGATAAAAGAAAAGATCTTGGCTTTGTTAAAGAGTTTGCATCAAAAACCCAGGGCTCGTTTGGTTCCTCTGCCCGAGGCAGCAGAGCGTTTTGCAAAGCAATTAAGTGCCGATGGCGTGTTCGCTGAGGGCTCGCTTTTGGAGGCACTGATGAAACTCGTCGTTGCTCAAACCCAAGTAGAGATCAAGCGCGGCGACTTCAAAATGGAGACTCTCTCACCCCATCATTTCATGAACTTTAAAGTAGAGGGGGAGGGGGGGCGACAACTCTCAATGGGCAGGAATCTTGGAAGTTTGAAGGCTGAACTAGGGGCTAAAGCCAGGGGCGCTTTTCAAGCTCTTGCTAGCCTGAAGATTTCTAATCCATCTTCGAATGCGTCTCATCATAATTCAAAACATGAAAACTCGCAGACTCAGTTGCCCTCGCAGTCTAGCCCTTCAGAGCGCCAGGAATTTACCCATAAAAACTCCTCCCCTGGGGAAGAGGAGGAGAACATTAGATCTTTTGAGGGCTCCTTTAACGCATGGACTTTTGGGGAACTCCCCGAGCTGTTGGAGATTAAACGAAAGTCTCAAACTTTGATTGGTTTTCCAGCGCTCATAGACGAGGGCTCCAGTGTGAGGATCGAAGTTTTTGATGAACCAGGCATAGCCTCCTCAAAGCACCGACAGGGCTTGAGAAGACTGTTTTCTATTCAAATAAAGGATTCCATAAAGTACTTGGAGAAAAATAACGCAGAACTATCTTCATCTGTTGTGATTGGGTTTGTTCAAGCCATGAAGAATTTAGAAAACGCCCTGAGACCCGACTCACACAAAGGGGGAGCTCAACCCAATAGCCCAGGCGGCATGACGCTTGAGGGCTTGAAACCTCAGATCATGGATTTGGCGCTTGACAGGGCGTTTCTTTTGGAGCCTTTACCCATAAACTCTGAGGAGTTTGAACAAAGACTAGCCCAAGGTCGGACTCGTCTGACGTTAATCACCACTGAGATAGCCCGCCTGGTTCAAACTGTGTTGACCGAGTTTTGCGCAGCTGCTAGAAAATTAAAGGACACGCCTACAAGCACACCTGCGCAAAGCGATATGGCCTCTCAATTGCAAAAACTGATGCACAAAAATTTTCTACTGGAGACCCCTTACTATCAATTGCAGCATTTCCCCAGGTATTTAAAAGGGGTCTATTTGAGGCTTGATAAGCTAAGGGCTGATCCGCTAAGGGATACCGATCGCATGAAGCAGATCGCCCCGCTTGAGCAACAATTTTGGCGTGAATGGTCAGCCCGCAAAGGAGTGCCCGATAGTAGGCTTGTAGAGTACAGATGGTTGCTGGAGGAGTTACGGGTGAGTTTATTTGCTCAGGAGTTGAAGACACCCCAACCGGTCAGCGTTAAAAGACTCGAGCGTGCTTGGATTCAACTCAAAGCTTAGCCAATCTTTGCAGTGCAGTGTGCAAAGTCTCATCTTTTTTTGCAAAACAGAACCGAATCACCCGCTGGTCAAAGCCGTCTGCATAAAAGGCAGACATGGGAATAGCCGCTACCCCTATCTCAGAGGTCAGCCAGATACAAAAATCAGATTCACTCAAGTTTTTCTCAGCAATTTTGAGCTCATCAATGCGTACACATTGAAAATACGTACCCTCTGATTGGAGTAATTTAAAGTGCGTATTTTGTAACCCTGTTCTAAACAAGTCCCTCTTTCTTTGGTAAAAAGCGGGTAGCTCCAAGTAGGGCTTTGGGTCTTGCATGAACTCTGCTAAACCGTACTGAACCGGGGTATTGACTGTGAAGACGTTGAACTGGTGGACTTTGCGAAATTCTTGAGTAAGAGAGGGGGGAGCTGCGCAGTAGGCTACCTTCCAACCGGTCACGTGGTAAGTTTTACCAAAGCTTGAAATAATGAAAGCCCTCTCCGCAAGGCCTTTATAGCTGGCAGCGCTCAAGTGCTTGCGCGGCTCATAGACCATGTGCTCGTAAACTTCATCGCTGATGAGGAAGATATCTGTACCAGAGAGCATTTCCTCCAACTGTTTCATCTCCTCATGTGTCCAAACAGTTGCACTTGGATTATGGGGAGAGTTAACGATAATGGCTCTTGTTTTAGCAGTAATTGCAGCACTAATTTTTTGGAAATCGGGCCTAAAGGTACCCGGTGTCAAAGGGACTCTGATAACTGTTCCACCCGCCATATCGATGTTAGGTATGTAACTGTCATAACAGGGCTCAAGCACAATTACCTCGTCACCGGCTCGGATCAAGGCTAGCGCTGCATTTAAGATTGCTTGGGTAGCTCCTGCTGTGACGGTGATTTCAGCGATCGGATCATAGTGAGCTCCGTATAAAGTTTGAATTTTTTTTGAAATCTCCTGCCTTAGCTCTAATACACCCAACATAGAGGGATACTGATTTAATCCTTTGGTCATTGCCGTGCTGACGGCCTGGACCAGTGCAGGGTCACAGTTAAAGTCAGGGAAACCTTGGCCTAAATTGACAGCATTTTTTTCCTGGGCAAGGGCCGACATCACTGTAAATATGGTTGTACCTATTTTGGGTAATTTTGTCTGTAAAAGCGGCGTCATGATGAGAGTGTTTGCTGTGGGCAATATTAATTGATAAACATATTAGTTTGCAAGACTCACCACTTTGTCGATCGACTCCTTGGTAAGGGATGGATTCAAGAGAATTGCAAACTCATAAACAAAGTCTCTTAAGTAGGCTCCTTTTTTGAATGCAAGACGGGCAATATTGGTCCCAAATAAAGCCCCTCCAGGGCGCACAACCAGGTCACTGTCCACATTTTCTTTGACCGCCATCTCAGCGACGATACCCACACACAAGCCGAGTCTAACGTAAGTTTTAATCACATCCGAATCGATCGCCTCCAAAGCAATGCGAGGTGTTAATTGCTTGGCTGCAAAGGCTTGATCTACTCTTGCACGCCCAGTAAAAGAGGGGTGGTAGGTGATGATTGGATACTCCACCAGATCTTGTAATTTGATCTCTGCAACGTCTAGCAAAGGATGTTTGGGTGGAAGTACTAAGACGTGTTGCCATTCGTAGCAAGGGATGGTTGCGAGATCTGGAAAATTGACCAGAGACTCTGTAGCTATTCCAATCTCCGCTGTTTCTTCTAGCACCATTTTCGCAACCTGTGCTGGAGATCCCTGGTGAAGGCTCACATTAACTTTTGGATATTGTTGTCTTAGATTAACAACCGGGATGGGCAGCACATATCTGGCCTGCGTGTGTGTGGTTGCAATAGACAAAGTCCCGCTGTCTTGTGAACTGTACTGATCCCCAATATGCTTTAGGTTGTTCACCTCTCTTAAAATGATCTCGATACTTTTGAGTACGTGCTCTCCGGGTTCCGTGATGCGTTTAAGTCTTTTGCCGTGGCGGGAAAATATTTCAACACCCAACTCCTCTTCTAACTCCAGTATTGATTTAGAAACTCCGGGTTGGGAAGTGTGTAGTACGCGCGCGACCTCCGTTAAATTTAAATCTCGGCGCACTGCTTCTTGGATAAACTTAAATTGATGCAAATTCATAACTGCATTATATCAATAAAGATATAAGGAAATCAAACTTAAGACTATTAAGTCATGAGTTGGTTTTATGCAATTGATGATCAATTGATGAATTGCAAATTAAGGTTTAAGGCTGTAACTCTTGAAATTGCGCGTTTAATGCGACCTCAGCAATTTGGTTAAGCACCCTCGGATCCTCACCAATAGAGGGAGCGCATTGAATGACAAGATTTGGGAAAGCCTCTTTTAGTTCAGCTACAAGTTGGGGTAAGTCTTCTCTGGCGTGTTTACCAACGCCCAAAAAAAGGGGGGTAATTTGAAGCTCCGTACACCCCGTAGAGACCAATTCATTTGTGGTCTCTAGTAAAGTGGGTTTTGTTAACTCTAGGTAAGCGCAACGCACCATAATACTTGGTGCTCGTTGATTTAATATAGCCGCAACGGCGTTGATTGGCCCGTGCCATAAAGGATCTCTTGATCCGTGTGCAAATAAAATGATGGCTTTCATTGTCTTATGACCAACCAGCCAAAGGCAGTTAGCGAAAAAAGTGTGTAAAGAAGACCCGGAGCTGCAGCAGCGAACCAAGGGGCCCATTGGTTTATATTTCCGATGTAGCCAAATACGTTATTGAGCAAGAAAAAGCTGATCCCAATCATGACCCCAAAGAACACAAAACTGGTGATATTCCCGCTTCTAAAGTGTAAATAGGCAAAGGGCAATGCCAACACCATCATAACGAGGCAGCTAATTGGGTAGAAAACTTTTTTCCAAAACTCAATTTCGTATCTTTGAGAGGATTGTGAGTTTAAGTTTAAATGCTGTATGTAGGTAAAAAGATCAAGGATACCCATTCGGTCCGGTTTTAAAAGAGCAACTGATACCATCTCCTGAGTGATACTGTTGGGCCAGCGAAACTCTTTTTGTTTGATTCTTTGAGCAGATTTTAAAAATTGCAGCGAATTCGGGCTTAATTCTGAGGAAAGTTGCTGGACTTGGGCCTCGCTCATTTGTATGGGTTGAGAATTTTGCTTTGCAGCAGACTTTAAAGCTCTGATTTGGTACGGATCCTTCGCAGAGCTTGGGGTTAGATTTTCGGTCTCTCTCGCAACACTTTGCGGTGTAAATTCATCACGCTGAACATTACTTAATATCCAAGCACCTTGATTGCTTTCAAACTCACCGTGTTCAGCTAGGGTCAATGAGGTTAATTTGCCCGAGTTATCAAACTCAAATATCCGAATTCCGCTCATCTGACCATCAGAAGTTAAAGCACCTACATTAACCGCCTCGTTCGTATAGCTTTGTTTCTCCTTAAGCCAAGCCCCGGTCTGTCCAATTGTTATTTGTCCAAGAAAACGAGACTTTAGAAGTTGAGCGTACTTATCGCAAGCGGGCGAGAGATAGTCGCCCACAACAAATGTCAATAAGGAGAAAACCAGACCAATCTTGATGAGACTTTTTAAAGCCATCACTGGGCCTAACCCACTGGTTCTCAATATGGTGAATTCCGAGGTTTGCGCCATCCTAGACATAACATAGATGCTTCCTATTAAGACGGTGATAGGCAACAATTCGTACAAATGACTAGGAACAATTAAGCTTACATAGACTAAGGCGTGAGAGACTTGGTATCCCCCAGGTTGCGAGCTGCGGACCCATTGCAGCTCGTCGACAAAATCAAAGAAGAAAAACAGGCCTGCAAAACCGAGTGTGATAAATGACACTGCGCCAATTACCTCGCCGTAAACCCATTTTTGCCAAGTTTTCATTTTTTTAATTTAATTGTTTTTTTTAGAAAACCCATTAAAGTGGGCTTTCATATTAAATATGTTCCAGTTTTTGTGCTTACAAATCAACCAAATTGTTGCGATTAGTAGCACCCCCATATGAAATAGCAACATGATAAAGGGCGATCCTTTGCCAGATTCACTGTAATTTTTCCCAATATTCAATAAGTTGAAATAAGCGATAAAGGTGAAAAGTGCAAGCATCAGCGGTGCACTTCTTCCAGCCCGAGGATTAACGCTTGCCAGAGCTAAAGAGATCACAATGAGGTTAAGTGAAGTGAACACAAGTCCGACTCTCCAAGACAGTTCGGCCGTGTTTTGTGCGTTTGGATTCAAAAGAAGGAACATTGAGTCTTGGGTTCGGGGTAAAGGGGTGCCTAAGGTTAGGTCTGTTTTTCCGATTTGAGCGCCGTACTCTTGAAACTCGCTTAGTTTGAGCGTCTCCTCATTTTTTCCGTAAACCAGTTGTTGCCCTTGATTTAAGATCAAGAACATGCCTCCAGAGGATTTGTTTTCAATGTGGCCGTGGGCTGCTGAAGTCATGGTTTGCTTGTCGCCCTCTTTGGTGGCAATGAACACATTGTTTCCTTGCCCCTTGACAGTGGAGGCTTTGTCAATGAAGAATACCCTTTGTCCGTTAGCAGATTCTTGGAATTGACCTGGAGTTACCCGCTCCAGATCGCCTCTTTTTTCAAAGCGGTCCACCAATTCTTGAATTTTCTGATTCGACCATGGCCAAACAAAAAGAGACAGGCCCGCTATCAATACTAGAGTGGGGACTGCGAAACTAAACATGGGTTTAAAAAAAGAACCTATACCTTGACCACAACTGAGCCAAATGACCATTTCACTATCTCTATAAATCCTTGATAATGTCCCCACACATGCTATAAACAAACTAAGAGCTAGTAAGATAGATAGGTTGCCCATGACGGTGTAAGCCAGAACTAACGAGACCTCAGCCGGGTTCACGCTACCTTTTGAGGCCTGTCCCAAGGTCCGAATTAGCATGATCGTGATCACAATCGTTATTAAAATAACCACGGTTGCGCCAAAACTGCGCGACAATTCTCTCTTGATAGATGTTTGAAACAACATGTTTGCTAAGGATTAACAGTTATGAACTTTGATTTAAAAACACTCACTCAAGCCTCGGCATTAACGCATAAGACTGATTTGCTGGTTATTGCCGTAAAAGCGGGCGAGAGCAAATTACCCATTTCAAAATCAGGCTCTAGTACCGTATTGTCGCAATATTTGAAGGAGATTCAACAAGAAGAGTCATTTGATGCCAAAACCGGTAAAACTCTTCTGATCTTGAAGCCTTTGCATGTCCAGGCCAAGAGAATTTTGTTGCTAGGAGTTGGGGATGCGACCCAGGCACAAATTCGCAAAGCCGTCAATTCTTGCTTTTCTGGTCTCAAATCCCTTGGTTTCAAGGAGATAACTCTCTACTTTGATGACTCATTCCAAAGTTTCGAGCATACTCTTAAGCACGCAATCCTTGCCGTTTCAGATGCTCTTTATCTGTATACAAAGACCAAACCGAGTGCCAAAAACGATCAATTGAGCGTCCTTAGCTCGTCTGAGGCACCGGCCAAAGGGGCCAAAAAGGGAGAACCGGGGGCTTACCCTGGCATCAATGCGGTCACGATGGCTCACTCAGGAGTAAAAGTCACCTCCGTCAAACAAGCCTTTTCAGAGGCAACTGCACTCAGTGAAGGTATCGAGTTGGCAAAAGAATGGGGCAATAGGCCGGCTAACTACGCCACTCCAACACACCTAGGACAAGTTGCACAAAATTTGGGCAAACAAGCAAATATCAAAGTCAATGTAATGGGGCCAAAGGAGGTAGAAAAACTTGGGATGGGTTCTTTTATTTCAGTCGCCAAGGGCTCCTCTGAGCCGCTGCGTTTTATTACCCTCGAGTACCGGGGAGCAAAAGCAAAGTCCTCAGATCCTGTCGTTTTAGTGGGTAAGGGTATAACTTTTGATACGGGCGGCATTTCTTTAAAACCAGGCGCTGGCATGGATGAAATGAAGTTTGATATGTGCGGGGCTGCAAGCGTGCTGGGTGTCTTTAAGACCCTCTCGCTTTTAAAGCCTGCAGATTTGTTCGTAGTTGGTTTAATACCGACCTGTGAAAATATGCCTGACGGACTGGCAGTAAAACCCGGCGATGTCGTCACTAGCATGAGTGGCCAGACTATAGAGATTCTAAACACAGACGCTGAGGGGAGGTTGATTCTTTGTGATGCCTTGACTTACGCCAAGCGCTTTAAGCCTAAAGCGGTGATTGATATTGCGACCCTAACAGGGGCGTGTGTGATAGCCTTAGGGCATATAAGAAGTGGTCTTTTTTCTAATAATGATGCGCTTGCGCTGGCAATTCAAGAGGCAGGGGAGACGTCCTTGGACACTTGTTGGCGCATGCCCTTGGATGAGGAGTATGCGGATGCTTTGAAGTCTAATTTTGCTGACGTTGCAAATGTGGGAGACCGATCAGCGGGGAGCGTCACTGCTGCCAAGTTTTTACAACGTTTTGCCAATGATTTTGCATGGGCGCATTTAGACATTGCGGGCACAGCGTGGCGCAGCGGGGGGGCAAAGGGCTCAACAGGTAGGCCAGTTGGTTTGTTGATGGAGTTTTTGCTCAGGCACTCCAATATCTCGACCAAGACGGCAAAGGTTGAAAAAACAAAATAGTCAATTAAAATTTTAATGACAGAGATAATATTCCATTTAAATGCAGCCCAAAAAATGGACTACTGCTGCCGGCTTATTAGAAAAATATACTCCTCCCAAGCGAACCTGGTCGTTAAGGCAAGCCCTGAGGTGCTGAGTAAGTTGGATCAAGAGTTATGGAGTTTTTCTAAAACCGACTTCATTCCTCATTGTCATTTAAAGGAACCTTTTGAGATTGTTAATCTGTGTCCGGTGGTTTTAACTGAAACAATTGAGTCTTTGGATAAATTGCCGCACCATGAAGTACTCCTAAATCTTGGTGAGGAAGTTGCCCAGGGCTATGAGAAATTTGAAAAAGTAATCGAAGTAGTTGGGCTTGAGGAAAGCGATAAAGTTAAGGCAAGACTAAGGTGGCGCTTTTATGCTCAACGAGGATATCCGATCTCAAAGCATGAGGTGACTTAAAAAAATGAATCGCCCGCTATCTGATGAATCTATACCCACCTTGAGCGAGGTTGTTCCGATTGAGGGGGCAACAAGTATTTCCGCTCAAGACTTACTTTTTGCCGCTCAACATAGCTTCAAGAAAGAGGCTTCATCTTTAAATGAACAGCCCTCCCTAAACTCTGACTCCAGTACAAACCAAATTGCAGACCAAGTGCTCTCAATCGTGACGGCCAAACTGGCATTGGTATTGCCCGACATATTGAGACAGGCAGTTGATGAGGTTTTAAATTTGGAGGCGGACTCAGACAGAATACCTAAATTTAAGGAAAATTAATGGTAATATTATTTTGGAATAATTTTTTAAAGGGCGTCCTTATGAAATCAAATCTATTGGCAAGTTTAACTTTGTGCCTTGTCTCGGTAAGTTTTTATCCCATTTCTCAAGCCCAAGACTTACAGGTTGTCAAGATCGGTCACGTTGGGCCTTTAAGTGGTCCACAAGCGCACTATGGTCGGGACAACGAAAACGGTGTTCGAATGGCAATAGAGGATTTGAATGCACAAAATGTAGTAATTGGGGGTAAAAAAATTAAGTTTGAGATACAGGCTGAGGACGACGCAGCTGACCCTAAGCAGGGCACCGCAGCGGCTCAAAAGTTATGCGATTCAAAAGTTTCGGGCGTTGTTGGGCATCTTAATTCGGGCACCACGATTCCTGCCTCCAAAATATACAACGACTGTGGAATTCCTCATGTAACTGGCGCGGCAACTAACCCTGCTCTAACTAAGCCCGGATATAAAACCACCTACCGAATTATTGCCAATGACGACACTTTAGGACGTCAACTTGCCATGTACGCTATGAATAACCTGCATTTAAAAAAGGTTGCAATCATTGATGATCGTACTGCCTACGGGCAAGGGGTTGCAGAAGTTTTTAAAAAGACGGCTCTCTCAATCGGAATGCAAGTCGTTGATGAGCAGTTCACAACTGATAAATCAACTGATTTCATGGCTATCTTGACCTCCATTAAGTCAAAGTCACCCGACGCCATTTTTTACGGTGGGATGGATCCACAAGGGGGTCCAATGCTCAGGCAAATGGAGCAACTCGGGCTGACAAGTGTTAAGTATTTTGGTGGAGACGGTATTTGCACTGCAGAGGTCGCAAAACTTGCGGGTGGTGCTAAAACGCTATCTAACGTAATTTGCGCTGAAGGGGGCGCTGCGCTCTCAAAAATGCCTGGCGGTTTGGGGTGGAAGAAGCGCTACGATGCGAAGTACCCAGGGCAGTTTCAGATCTACTCCCCCTATACCTATGATGCCACTTTTGTCTTGGTTGAAGCTATGAAGAAAGCCAATTCAGTCGATCCTAAGATTTACACCCCAAAACTGATCGAGACCAATTACAAGGGAATTACTTCGGAGATTTCTTTTGAATCTAACGGCGAGATGAAAAATCCTGCGACAACTTTTTATACTTATAAAGACGGGCAAAAAACACCTCTATAAATTGAGGTTACCACCGTCCGTAGCTCGTGGACGGTTTTTGCGCTCATATGAGCTGCTAATTTCTTAAACCAAGGAGAACTCAAAGGCTGAAGGCTTTGAGAGTTCTCCTTTTTATTTTTGGTCTTGCGCGATTGAGGGTAAGTAGGTCATTGGCATCCAGTTTTCGTATTTGTTGCCTTTCTCCATTTGATTGATTCGCCAAATTCTGTCCTCGTCAGAAATGCAATCCAAATAACCAGGAGTCTCTTTTTTGTAGCCAGCAGATTCGCACCGAGTTCCAAATTTTTTTTCTGCCCATTCTTTTCTTTGCTCAGGGGTTGTGCAAGCGCAAAGTCCTAGGGAGATAAGGACTATAAGGCAGGTACTTGATGGAGAAATATAAAAGGGAAATCTTTGCATTTGAATATTCAACTTAATGGTTTAACAACTTTAGTCTATCCACAAAATTAGCGCTGGAATTAATCCAGCCATCGCTAAGGCTAATAACAATCCGAAACTCAGTCTACCTGTATCCTTGCTAGCTAGAACGTAAGCATAAATACCTTTTGCAACGTTATTGGTGGATGTTGCAATCAATATACCTATTGAGGCCACTGTAGCAGGCGTTAATCCGGGAACAGATTGAGTAAGACCCATGATAAAGGGATCAACATCTGCGACCCCCATGATCAAAGCTAAAGTATAAACGCCTGAGTTACCAAAATAATCAATGGACAAATTAGTTGCAACTAACATCACCACAAAGAGAAAAGCAAAAAATAATCCCGATTTAATCTCTAAGGGATTATTGGCCCTGGATTCATTTTTAATCTCATCCAGTCGAACGTCGCCTAATCTTGAACAAGCATAACCACCTGCAAGAGCCAAGAAGGACAGGCCCAAGAAAGGAGTTAAAAGTATTTTCATAATAGAGGGGTTGAATAGACCAAGGAGGATGATTATTCTTAGGTACATCATCCCAGATGCCATCAAAATAACGCCAGATATAAGTTTTGGTGCTGCCCTGTCTTTTGATTTCCTTGCCAGCGCAACTGTTGTCACAGTAGAGGAATAAACGCCCCCTAACAGCGCTGTTAAAAGTAACCCATCAACCCCTTTTGATAGCTTTTGTAATACGTAACTTCCGTAAGAAACAGTGCTCACTGCAACTAAAACTAACCATGTTTTAAATGGATTGATTTGGTATTCCGTAAAAGCTTCGTTGGGTAGTAAAGGTAAAACAACAGCTAAGAGCAGAAGAAATTTGGCAAATGTGAGGATCTCACCTTCATCTATTTTTTTGGCCAATTGAGCGAGCCAAATTTTCAACTCCAAGAGTAAGATGTTTATGACTGTTAAAGTTGTAGCCAACCAAAAAAAATCATGATAGGCCACAACACCAATGATATAAGTTGAGATGGCGGTCAAATAACTCGCTATTGCCGCGTATCCAGAGGTAGTTAGTTTATGCCAAAACGCAATTAGCAAAAACAAACTCAGAGTGATTAGACCAATGGAGATTAATATCGGCTCGCCCTGTGATACCGTTGACAGAGAAAATCCAACAAGCCCAATCAAAGGATAGGTTCTAACGCCGCCAAAAGATACGTGATCATCCTCAGATTTTTTGCCCTCTCTCTCCAGTCCAATGATGAAAGAGAGAAAGAATACAAACAATATTTGTACTCCTTGATGGGGTAACCAAGTAAGGTACTGCATTTTTTTAAATTGTATGTTTATTCGAAATGGCGATTTATGCTTATGAAGATATTGTTAACTCGTCTGTTGGTGACCAACGGACTATTGGCGATTGTAGTAGCAAGCCATTTTTGATTGAAATAGGTGTTGAGGACCAAACTCTTACTTAAGGGCACCTCTATCATCATAGCAGCGAACGCAGAAACGCCGGAATTTGGGCTGTAGACGGGAAGCCCAGTCTTTTGCGATTCCAATGCAGTAATCCCGTACAGATAGTTAAGATAAGTTTTATCTTTATAGTCAAAGCCTATGAGTGGGTAGACATGAACTGCCAAGGGCAAATCTATTTGCGCAGCGTAAGTAAACTCTGCAATCTTTCCCCCTTTAGACGCAGTTATATCGTCAAACACATACAAAAAGAAAGCTCCTAAGGGGGTTAATTGAAAAGTACCGAGACCAATTGGAAGGGGTGTCTCTTTGGGACTCAATAAGCTATACGGATAGCCTTTGGGCGTAAGATTATCTTGACTGTATCTGCCAACTAGCTCTAAATGGCCTGATCCAAGGGGAATGGTTTTAATTCCAAAGGTATCTATCCTGGCAAAGAAACGGCCATAGTCAAAATAGGTATAGGGCAGTACTTGTGTTGATGAAGCGTTTCCTTTAATAAAGCCGTTTGAACTATAAACCCCTAGGCCAATATCTCCTTGAATGCTGTATTGAAAGTCATCGGATTGATTTTGTGGTGAGGATTGGCTAAAGGCATTCAAGCATGGCAAAAACATTATAAAAAGCAGATAGAGTCTTTTGTATCGATAATTTTTCATTCAGATACTCTTGAGGTATTGGCTAAATCTAAAAAAACTAAAAAAATTAAACAGTGCTAGACAAAGGAATTAAGAAAGTCGCGCTAACATGTTGAGAAGAGTTGATAGTTAGATTAATTGAGCCGCCATGAATTTTTGCGATTTCTTTGCATAGACTTAAACCCAGTCCATTGCCCTCTACAGCACTGTTATGAGATTCTTCACCTCTATAAAATCTTTCAAATCCTTTTTCTGCAAGATCTGCGGTTACGTTTTGAGAAGGGTTTATGATTTCAAGTCTTAAATAATCTTCGTCTTGAGACAGTTTAAAGTGAATCCAGCCATCGACAATATTAAATTTAATCGCATTGGAATAAAAGTTATAAACCAGCTGATGAATCAATTGTTCATCGCATTCAAAAATAACTCCTTTTTGAATGTTGCTGGATATTCTTAGGTCTGCATTAATTGTTTCAGCATCAGATACCAACAACTCAAGCATATCGCTCAAGTTTACTTGAGTCGGAGTTATTTGAAGTCGCCCTGCATCAGCGCGAGCCAAGACTAATAATTTCTCGGTGATATTAATCAAACGATTAATTTCCTCTGCCATAAGGGAAAACTGTATTTGTTGATTTGAGCCATCTTTGCTTGTTTTGATACCCATTTCAGCGTATCCACGCAGAATGGTTAAAGGAGTTTTGAGCTCATGTGAGGCATCAGATGAGAAGCGGGAGGCTTGCTCGAAACTTGTCTTAAGTCTCACCTTAAGTTGAAAAAAAGCATCGAGAAATGGTTGAAATTCTTTAAATCTAGTTTTTTCTGGAGCATCAGAGGACAAATTAACGATATCAGTTTTACTGATAACTGAGTTTATTCCGTTTATTATTTTGATAATATGATTAGAGATTAGGAACGCAATAAATGCAACTAAAACAAACATA
>DAIUEA010000009.1:0-14282 GCA_036845365.1 Limnohabitans sp.
GTGATATACACATTGAGCCCTACGAGCGCCACTCGAGTGTGCGTTTTCGCATTGACGGCTCGCTGCGCGAAGTGGTGCAACCCCACCGAGCCCTTCACGCTGCGTTGATATCGAGGCTCAAAATCATGGCGGAGCTAGACATTGCAGAGAAAAGACTCCCCCAAGACGGCAGAATCTCACTTCGAATGGGGCAACGAGCACTGGACGTGCGAGTCTCAACTCTACCGGGTGCTCACGGGGAAAGAGCAGTGCTCAGGTTGCTAGATAAAACCGAGACCAAACTCACACTGGAGTCCTTGGGGATGCAGGGCAAGACGTTGGAGCGTTTGGTTCACATGGCCCAACAACCCCACGGGATAGTTCTGGTCACAGGTCCAACGGGCTCGGGCAAAACAACCACCCTTTACGCAGCCCTACAAGGTCTTGATGCATCAAGCTCAAACATCATGACAGTGGAGGACCCCATTGAATACGAACTGGCCGGTGTGGGCCAAACGCAGGTAAATGCAAAAATCGACCTCACCTTTGCAAAAGCTCTTAGGGCGATCCTGAGACAAGACCCAGATGTGATCATGATTGGCGAGATTAGGGACCAAGAAACAGCTCAAATTGCGATTCAAGCCTCTTTAACGGGGCACTTGGTGCTCGCCACATTACACACGAACGACGCGGCCAGCGCAGTGACTCGCCTCACAGATATGGGGGTCGAGCCCTTTCTCCTAAGCTCTTCTTTGCTGGGTGTACTGGCCCAACGTTTGGTTCGCAGGCTTTGCACCCAGTGCGCAGGCAAAGGGTGCACGAACTGCGCGAATACGGGTTACAGCGGTCGAACAGGTATTTATGAATTGCTAAGCGTCACCGACACCGTGAAAGAACTCATTCACGAACACGCCTCCGAGGCTTTACTTCGCACCACTGCGATGAGCGAGGGGATGACTTTGATGCGTGAGGACGGAGAGCGTTTGGTTGGGCTGGGCATCACTTCACGCGAGGAACTGATCCGCGTCACGAGGGACTAGATCAGATGCCGGCGTTTTCTTTTGAAGCCATCAACGTTGAGGGCGAGACTCGCAAAGGGGTAATGGACGCCGAGTCAGCGCGTGCTGCACGCAACATACTCAGGTCCCAGCACTGGATACCTCTAAGTGTTGAGGTGGTTGGAAAGAGCAAAACATCCTTAGGAGACATAGAGCTTTGGCGCTCAAAGATATTTAGCTCCTCTGCGCTCATGATCTGGACGCGCCAGCTTGCAAGCTTAGTGAGCTCAGGACTGCCCTTGGAGCGGGCCTTGACTGCGTTAATTGATGAGGCCTCCACCCCTGCACAGCGTGATCTAGTGGCCTCTCTTAGATCAGAGGTCAACGCAGGCACCGCTCTTGGGAGCGCGCTTGCAACTCACCCCAGTGAATTCCCTGATCTCTACGTGGCGGTGATCACTTCGGGGGAGCAAACGGGACGTTTGGGTCAAGTTTTAGAGCGTTTGGCAAACGACTTGGAGCGGGCACAATCTTTAAAAAGTAAATTACTGGCAGCCGCCTTGTACCCGGCCATTGTTAGTTTGGTTGCGCTTGCAATTGTCATATTCTTACTCGCTTACGTGGTCCCTCAAGTTGCCTCGGTTTTCGCAAACTCTCACCACGCGTTGCCTACATTAACTATTTTGATGTTGGCCGTATCCAAATTTGTACAAGACTTTGGTCTTATCGTATTGGTGCTCATCGCATCGTTTGCAGCGGGACTCTCGTACGCTTTAAAAGGCGCAGCGTTCAAAGAACGTTTTGATGCGGGATGGTTAAAGATCCCATTACTTGGAAAACTAAGTTTAGGTTACAACAGCGCCCGGTTTGCCAGCACACTTGCGCTGCTGAGTGCTGCTGGGGTACCTATCTTAAAGTCCCTAGAGACTGCGGCTCAAACCTTATCTAATGCCGCTTTGCGAGTACACGCTTTGCAGGCAATAGTTTTAGTCAGAGAGGGGGCTCCCTTAGCGAGCGCATTGGCACAAAACTCACGCATGCCGGGGATGCTCTCGATGTTTGCACGCTTGGGTGAGCAAACAGGGCAACTACCCGAGATGCTTGAGAAAGCAGCGCATCACTTGGGCACCGAGGTCGAGCGACGAGCCATGAATTTGGCTACCGTTCTCGAGCCGCTACTCATCGTCGTTATGGGGGTGATCGTATTGATGATTGTGCTGGCGGTGATGCTGCCTATCATTCAACTTAATCAGTGGGTTCATTAAAGGTAATGAATGCATTAGTTGCATTAGTTGCATCAGTTGCCAGAGCGCGAAAAAAGTTAACTTTGTCAGTCATGCGCCCTTGTGCGCACATTTAATATATCAGGAGCACGGTGATGCCCATCACACTAGACGGTCAATTGGTTGTTGCCATTTCCTCTCGAGCGCTCTTTAATTTTGAGGAGGAAAACACTGTCTTTGAAGAGCACGATGACAGGGCCTACATGGCCCTCCAACTCGAGCGCCTTGAGATACCGGCCAAGCCAGGAGTTGCGTTCTCACTGGTCAAGAAATTGCTCGCCTTTAACGAACCCCACGCTCAACGCGTTGAAGTGGTCATTTTGTCTCGCAACGATCCTGTCAGTGGTATGAGGGTATTTAGATCCGCGCAGCACTACGGACTACAGATACAAAGGGGTAGTTTTACTCGGGGGCAACCGCCTTGGAGGTATTTAAAACCTTTGAATGCAAACTTGTTTTTATCGACCCACCTAAGTGATGTGCGCGCTGCGTTAAATGCCGGGGTTCCCGCCGCTCAGGTCTACCCTCACTCTGCACATGCGTCTGAATCGCATCCCAGTGAGGTGAGGATTGCATTTGACGGAGATGCGGTGCTTTTCTCAGACGAGGCCGAACAGGTATTTCAGTCCCAGGGGCTCAGCGCTTTTCAAAAACATGAGAAAGAGATGGCCTCAAAGCCATTATCTGCAGGCCCATTTAAACCCCTTTTATCAGCGCTGCACCGACTCCAGCAAGAGGGCAAGCCGACAATGCGTATTCGCACAGCTTTGGTCACTGCGAGAAGCGCCCCTGCGCACGAACGCGCAATCAGAACGCTTATGAACTGGAACGTACAGGTAGACGAGGCAATGTTTTTGGGTGGATTATCTAAGGGCGAGTTTTTGTTGGAGTTTGAGCCCGATTTCTTCTTTGACGATCAAACGGGGCATATTGAGTCTGCGGCGTTACACGTTCCGGCGGGCCATGTGGCACAGGGAATCGCAAACAAAGCTTGATTGCCTAAGAGCGCGAGAACACTCTTGGCTCTATCTTGGCTCTATCTTGGCTCTATCGTGTCCTCGAGGGATTGGTTTGTATGAGCTAGATTTTTTCTTGACCTATTGCCTCTGAGACCACCGAACCCCGCCTGCCCTCTCTCCTTGCGATCCAAATCGTTGAGCATAAAATAATGCTAGCACCGATGATGGTGAAGTGGCTTGGGATATCAGAGAACACCAAAAAACCTGCCAACGATGACCATATCAGGTCCAAAAACCGCAGTGACTGAGTAGCGGATATGTCGGTTGCCTTAAATCCCCGGGTCAAACAGTAATGCCCCGTAGACCCTAGCACACCAGCCAACACAAATCCAATCCACTGCCAAACTGTGGGCTGCTGCCAGACCATATAGGCAAAGGGTAGGCTAAAGATACTGACTGTAACGGCTTGCCAAAAAACGATAACCCCTGCTGACTCATATTTGGTCAGAGATTTTGTGATTAAAAAGGAAGCTGCAAAAATCGGAGTCGAGGCGAACATGACAAGCGTGTACCATCCCCCTGAGCCAGATAACTTGGGGGCTACGATGATCCCCACCCCGATCAAGCCTACACAGGCTGCGATCCAACGGTCCCGCCTCATGGGTTCACCTAAAAACCAAGAGGCACCCAGCATAATAAAAATAGGTCCAGAAAATCCAATCGCAGTCGTATCTGCGAGTGAGATTTTAGGTAGCGCAGCAAACCACAGCCACAGCCCGGCGCTGTGCACGGCGCCGCGCCAAAATTGACCCTTCATGTCTACAGGAATATAGCTCCTCCACCCCTCCCGGAAAAAAAGCGGAATCATCACCACAAAACCTAAAAAATACCTTAGAAATTGTGACTCCAAACCGTCCATGGTCAAGGTGATACTTCTCACCAAAGCGTTTAGGCATGTGAATAAGATCCCGCTCATCGCCACCCACAGCATACCCTTCCAAACGGTGGGCAACGCTCGGCCGCGACGAGATACACGGTTTACGCTTTTTTGCGCCCCCACACGACTCCTTCTCATGAGCCTTTTATGCGAGTGAGCACAGGTACGAAGAACGCGTTTGAGGGAGGATTTAGGGGTGATCACAAAAACTTACCTGTAAACCCGGATCACACTACCGGTGACTTCACTCATTAAAATTTCTTGCACTCGTCTAGCAACGTGCACGGGGTCCAAGAGGTCAGCCATGTCATCGGTTTCGTTAAAGTTTTTAGCTCGCATGGGCGTATCTGTTCTGGAGGGGGCCACACAGTTCACACGAATCCCCTCACCCATCCACTCTTCGGACAGAGCTTGGGTTAGATTACTCACAGCTGATTTTGTAGCCGCATAAACGGCAATGTTAGGACGCCCCTTTAAATAAGAGGAGGAGGAGAAAAAGACCAACATGCCCTTGGACTCTTTTAAATAAGGGTAGGCGTGCCTTGCGATATGTATAGAGCCCATCAGATTGGTTTGCACCATCTCCTGTGCGGCCAAGGGGTCTGAGTCCATCAAGGCACCGGTGTGCAGTATGCCAGCAGAGTTGATGATGAAATCAATCTGTTTTGGACCCGCTGGGTTGTTTACTAAATAGTTATTCTCAACTATTTTGAGAGAAACATCGGCCAAAGCTTTCTTAACCTGCTCAGAATCTCTCACATCGCATCCGTTTGAGCGAGATAGGGCATACACGGTTAGACCACTTTCCCTCAGTTCTTTGACAATGCACTCTCCAATCCCTTGTGACCCACCAAAGACAACCGCTACTTTGTCTTTGAATTCTTTGTGGGAGGTGGTGGTCTTGGAGTTGTTTGAGAGAAACGCGTCGCTATTGCGCCCCATTCGAAAAACTTCCTCCGCAGTGATTAAATCAAAGGGAAATGTAATTTTGATGTTTTCTTCGCTTCCCCGTACAGTGAAAATACTGGATCTCTCACCCCAGTAGTTCAAGTAAATGGCGCAATCATCCGTAACTTTTAATTCGTTTTGTCGGGGGAGAAAATCTATAAAGGCTTTGACGATGCTCTCATACTTAAAACCCTGCGGGGTTTGACCCCGTTTTATTTTGGAGCGGTCGGGTATGGATACAACTTTTTCATTTTCCACGAGCAGCATGGTGTCCGTGGCGTCGATGATGGTGTTGACCGCGTCGTAATGATCCAATGCAGCGAGCAAGCTTTGAATAATTTCATGGCTGAGAAAGGGACGTACTCCGTCGTGAATTAAAACTTTATCTTGGGGCTTAGCAATTTCCTTTAAAGCGAGTAAACCCATCCAAGTTGATTCAGCCCGACTTGTACCGCCCAGAACCATGAAACGACATTTGGGATACTTTTGCTTAAACTCTTGCTCTAAGAGCATCACTTGGGGATTGCTGACAATCACGATCTGATCAATTAGCGGGCACCCGTCAAATAGTTTGAGCGTGTGCTCTAAGATCGTCTTACCCGATACACGGGTTAGTTGTTTGAGCTTTTCTCCTCCGAAACGACTCCCCTCTCCAGAGGCAAGTATCACAGCGTAGTTCAAGTCTTGTGTCCCTTTTTAAGCAATCCAGTGGTTCGGCGCGGTCCAAGTGATAAGTTAATTTTTAAACCCTAATTTAAAAAAACAAAAAATCCCGATCAAACTTCACATTCAAACAATCAATTCCGGCACTAGCCTGGAGAAGTAAGAGTTTATATCCTTGCACGCATCTCCAGGCGAGGTTTCAAATGCTTTTGCACGCATTTGGGCGCGAATATCAATAAACTCGTCACCACTTAGCACTCGCTCAACAGCTTGATTAATTAGGGATAGTTCAGTCTCAACGCCAGGGAGTTGTTGTATGAAAATGTTTTCTTGATCAGTTTCATTGAGCTTATCGTTTTTTATAAAAATAATAGGCTTATTACAATGCAGGAAGTCTGTAAATATGGAGGACTTATTTGTAATCAAAAGATCGACTTTGCTTAGATGGGGATACACATCGGGCTCGCTTGCGATGACGACCGGGTTATTTTTGTTTTCTGCCTCAAAGCGTTTATCATACGGGTGAGGCTTTATCACCAATTCGACTTTGATATTGCGTTTAAGAAAAGGCGCCTTAATGCGTTCGTAGATATCTTGGTTCATCCACTCGGGTGTTTGATCAACGAATGTGTAAGTGGGGGCCCAGAGAATTTTGAACGAGTCCTTTTCTTTAAAAACTTCCCCGTACGATCCAATCAACTCATAATCCAGTGGGGGCCTAGTGAGGACCTCATTTCGCGGCATGCCGGCGCGGATAAGCTTTTTTACACCAAAAAATTCTCGCCACTGCCTGTCCCACATCTTTGCAGGACTGAGCATGTAATCGATGGAGGAGGCCTCAACCAACTGGGCTACAAACTTTTGATTGGTCATGTCGGCAGTATCCGTTAAAGCTAAATCCAATTTTTTTGTACCAACCCCGTGCCAAAGCTGAACCTTTTGTGCGCCAGCCAAAGCGGCTGTGTAAGCCGATAGACGCAGGGATTCATTGGTGGTGATGCTAAAAACACACAGGGGAGTCTTTATAAAGTGAGCGATATTGATGTGAGGATTAACGTTTAAATCGATTGCAGTTAAACCGCTTTCTTTGAGTTGCTGGACAAGGCCTGCATTAAAGGTACACCAAACGGGTGAAAATCCGTAATTATTCCTGCAGGCATCTAGATATAAATATTTAGAGTTATCAGAAAAATCGTGGCGCCCAAAAAAAAGAACCATCGGAACTTTTGGCTTTTTTAGGGATACAGCCTTAAGATTTGTCTCATACTCCATTTTGGCAAACTGGTTTTTTATGAGCTGTAATTCTTTGTCGTCCATAGATCTCAACACGTGTCGCAGTTTAGTAGTTAGCCTATAGGGTTATTCTAACGAGTCCCTCATTGAATAGGTGAACTTAAGTGATTCCCAAAAAATTAAGTTTTTTGGGCGACCTTCCGGTCTTCATTCATCAATAGGATAGGGTAGGACAGGACAGGATAGGGAGGATCAGTTATGAAAGAGGCAATGGGGAGGCTGTTTTTGTAAATTAAAGGGGTTCGAGAGGATCTTGTTTTAACCTAATGAGGGGGCTTTCAATAGCTTGAAAGCGTTAAAATTCAAAGAGTTAAGCGCGATTGAAAGTTTCTTGGTATTTTATTTTTTCGTTAAACACTCATGTTATTGCCACTTTTCACCACAACCCACGGATAATGCAACACATTTTCAATTGCACGCAGTGCGGAAAATGTTGTCATGGACTACACATTCCTTTGACCCTTGTGGAGGCAATTGCTTGGATTGGCAGGGGGGGTAGGGTCAAGGTATTGACAGAGGCGATTCCTTGGACCGATGACACCCTACTTGCAGATGAGGTGGTATCAAGAAAAAGAGCCATTACGCATCACGGCTTGAGCGGCTCCCTAAGCGTCAGGGTGGGCATTACTTTAGTTGGGTATTTTGCGGATGGCTGTCCAAATTTGGACGTTTCTCAGCGCTGCAATATCTACAAGGACAGGCCCTTGAGTTGCCGAATTTATCCCTACGAGTTGAATCCTGCAATTCCACTCAACCCATCGAATAAACTATGCCCGCCCCAGGCATGGGAGACAAGCGAGCCCAAGAATCATCAGGCTTCGCAGCCCCTTAATCAAAGAGCGTTACCCACCTTAGATACCTTAGATGCCCTAGGTACGTTAGGTACGTTAGGTACGTTAGGTACATCAGATAAGTTAAGTAAGAATAATGAGCCACAAAAAGTGGGGGCGATCAGCATCGTGGACTCGTCAACTCGCGAATACATCAAATCCATTCATATGGCAAACACAAATGAGATTGCCCAAAAAAATGAACTATGCGCTTTAATGGGAATAAATTCATGCTCTTTGTCAAACGATGGATACTTGTTCCACCTAGTAGACCAAGAACGATTGCTTAAAGCTCTCAACGATGTCCTCCCACGGCATAGACAACCTTTTAGGCAAGAAAGTGAGAGTGCACAGCGCTCCAACAAACACCTCAACTGGGTTATTTGTTCTCAAAATGAACAAATCCTTGTGGATTTAAGTCAAATTGGAGGAAATACCTTACCCGCAGGGGAGTTGAATGTCGGCGAACAAGAATTCATCTCTTTGTCGAGCCCTTCAAGTTGATTACAAAAGCCAATTTTTTAAGGTCGACGAATAAAAATTTGTAAATACAGCGAAATAAACGTTTACCTCATGTACTTTCAAAGCCTTAATTGACATACATGTGATAATTGCAAAGATCTTTTAAGGCCTTATTCGGCGGTATTTTGATCTTGATTGCAACTGCTACTTTATGAACACGATTAAACACGAAGCGAGTTGCTCGCTACCCACAAGGTGGGCTACTTTTGAGTTGCACGCATTCACGGATACGTCCCCAGTCGCAAATGGTAAAGAGCACATTGCCCTTGTTTTAGGAAAATTTAGTCCACAAACTCCTACCCTTGTTCGGATTCATTCTGAGTGCATGACGGGAGACACCTTATTTAGTCTCAAATGCGACTGCGGACCTCAACTTGAATCTGCGTTACAAAAAATTGCTTCGAACGGGCACGGCATTCTTTTGTACTTACGTCAGGAGGGCAGAGGGATTGGTCTTGTCAACAAAATCAAGGCCTATAAACTTCAGGAAGAAGGAGCCGATACCGTTGAGGCCAACCGGATGCTAGGCCTCGCAGACGATACGCGAGACTACACAATGTGCAAACCAATGCTCGAATTCTTTAACGTCCACTCCGTCCAACTTCTCTCCAATAATCCAGAAAAAGTTATGGCACTTGAACAACTAGGTTTTCAAGTGCAAAGACTCAACCACAGCGTAAAAGCTAACCCATTTAATCAGGACTACTTGCAAACCAAAGAAAAAAAAATGGGGCATCTAGGAAAAATAGAAAAATCAGTTTTTTAAAAATCCATAGCTCAGCATTTGGGGGGATAAAACTGCTTGATGATCTGATTAAAAGTAGTAAATTAATTAGATCGCTGAGATGATTTATTGAATCTTTAGTCTTTTTTTAAATTTGTTCAGGCTTTGTATTGTTTAGAAATGACTGTATAAGTTATTTATGAAAGCAAGGTTAAGAGAAGATTTAAAACTCCTTACAGGAACCATTGCCTCTTGGTTACTGGGGTTTTAAAATATTTTGCAAAGTGCCCTGGTGAAGTCCTTGTACAAGATGCTCCCTGTGCTTTAAAACAGCTCTTTGATTGATAGAGCCTTTATCGGTTATCTCCCCCTTATCTATGGAGGGTGGGGCACTCAACAAAAGTAATCTTGAAATACGGTTCGCACTCCCCGTTGCATGTGAAGCTAGGTTATTTAAAACACCTTGAAAATAATCCAGTACGTTTTGAGTAGCCAAGACCTGAGCCAAACTCGCCCTCTCATCCAGCGCACCCAAGCTGCGAATTAAGGGAGTTGTAAAAACCATAGCACCAACTTCCCCTTGATCCAAACCAGTAATTACCACGTCTTGTATATAGGGAGCGCCAGCAGCGATGATCTTTGCACGCAAGGGCCCAACACTCACAAAGGTACCCGTTGCCAGTTTAAAATCCTCGGCAATACGACCATCAAACTTCAACCCTAAATGAATGTTGTTATCATCAATCCATTTAACCGCATCCCCGGTTAAGAAGAATCCCTCTGCATCAAAATGCTTTTCAGTCTCAAGGGGGTCGCGCCAATAGCCAGGCGTCACATTTGGGCCTTTATAACGAATCTCAGTTTTATCAGCGTCGTTGATTAACTTGATCTCCATCCCAGGCGCAGGAACACCAATGTCAGCTGCTTTAGCATGCGGGTTGGTCACGAATAAAGCAAATGGACCAGACTCGGTCATACCCAGCCCAGTTGTCATCGCAATGCGTTTTCCAATTTCTTGCTCTTGGCTTTCGTATAAACTGTCCCAAATGGGCTGGGCAAGAGATGCCCCCGCGTAGAAAAACATCCTTACTTGGCTCAGCAAAGATTTCCTTAAAAGGGGATCGGACTTCATAGCGTTTGCGATAAGCTCAAAACCGCTAGGTACATTAAAGTAAATCGTGGGGGAGAGTTCCCGCAAATTTCTAATGGTCTCTCCAATTAAAGAGGGAGTTGGTTTGCCCTCATCAATGTACATTGTCCCGCCGTTGTAAATCACTAGCCCAAAATTATGATTACCTCCAAACGTATGATTCCATGGCAACCAATCAACCAAAACGGGCGAATGGTCAGTCAACAAAGGCATAGATTGACGCATTTGTTGTTGGTTAGAGCACCACATCATATTGGTGTTGACGACTGCCTTTGGTAGTTTTGTAGAGCCTGAGGTGAACAAAAATTTCACAATCGTTTGGGGACCCGTTGCCTGAAAGTGCTGATCAACTTGCGGTGTTATGGGCGTAGTCAATAACTCCTCAAAACTTACATTTTTATAACCTTGCACTGAGCCAGTGGTTAATACAAGCTCAACATCCAAGGGGACAGTGCGTTTGATGGCTTTTTCAAAAACATCTTTTGAAGAGGCGAACACCAATCCTGGGGTTAAGGTCTTTATGATGTGAGCTAATTTTTCAAAGTCTTGACTGATCGTGGAATAGGCTGGGGAGGCTGAACAAAAAGGGACACCCGCCGTCATGCAACCCAAGGCAAGTAAGGCGTGCTCCAAGTCGTTCTCCGACAAGATGAGAACAGGCCTATCGACGCTTAACCCCCGGTTGATCAGTCCTTGTGCGATGTGCCTGGCAGCCTTTTGCGCCTGTAGGAAAGTGATGCAACGCCAATCTGTAAATACGCCGTCTTCGTTTTTCAAACGTCTTGCAAAGAGCGTTTGATCAGGCTTTGTTTTAGCCCAGTAGTTAAGCCTGTCAATCAACCTATCTGCAAAGGGCTCAAGGGGGACGTCAGCTTGTACATACTGAGTGCCTTCAAGGCCTTCTTTAAGTACGACTCGCGTAACGCCAAACTTTATGTCGCGAAACTTAATATCACTCATACAAATTTCCTTAGGCCCTCTCTCTTTGATCCGGTTTTTAATTGACGACCGCCTATGAATTATCCTTTTTGACTTTAGCAGCCTGACCATTTAAGAAATCTCTTACGCGTTGCTTGGCTTGAGGGGTTGACTGTGCAATACCGGAGATCAATGACTCTGTGAAAAATCCTTGGTCAGCAGGTTGATCCGCAATTCTGGGTAAAGCGTGCATCAAAGCGTAATTCGTCACTGGAGCGTTAGAGGCAATTTTTTTGGCCAACTCAAACGCTTTATCAAATGCACCTCCACTTGGAACCCAGTACTGAGCAAGTCCTATTTGCACGCCATCAACTGCGTTATAAACACGTCCTGTCATCATCATGTCTGTCATGCGTGCAACCCCAATAAGCCTTGGAATGCGCACCGACCCCCCTCCTCCAACAAAAATACCGCGAGTGCCCTCTGGCAGTGCAAAAAACGAAGAATCATCAGCCACACGAATGTGACATGCGCTAGCAAGCTCCAGCCCTCCCCCAATGACAGCGCCGTGTAAGGCTGCGACTACGGGCACCGAGCCGTATTGAATGCGCTCCAGCGCAAAGTGCCACGAACGGGAGTGGTGCATACCCTGAGCAGCGTCCCTTTCCTTTAAGTCGCTGAGATCTAGGCCAGCACAGAAATGCTCCCCCTCCCCTGTAATGACTGCAGCTTTTGCAGAATCAGGCAAATTCTCGAAAATACTGCGCAACGACGCAATGAGTGAGTCGTTGAGTGCGTTTCGTTTTCTCGGACGAGTCAAAGAAACAACAGCTATATCCTCTCGCATTTCTAAATTGACATCGGAATTTTTATTCATGGTAAGGTCTATATTGAGTTATCCTTAGCACGATTATCTACCATAGTTATCAGTAATAACTAATTAGCCCTGCATTAACCCCTAGCCGTATTTCACCACTTCACAAAGCATTCCAAACAAAAAACCTCAAGGAGTCACACATTGGATTTTAAGAACTTAATTGCCATTGACATTCATACCCATGCAGAGGTGAGCTGTAGAAATCCTTTTGACAATTACGCTGAAGACTATGACCGCGCAGCAGACAAGTACTTCGGATCTAGCCAACGCCCGACTATTGCTGAAACAGTTGCTTACTATAGAGCGCGAAAACTTGGGCTTGTTATGTTTACAGTCGACAGTGAATCTCAAATAGGAAGAAAGCGGATTCCAAACGAAGAGATTGCACAAGCGGCTCGAGAAAACAGCGACATGATGATTGCCTTTGCAAGCATAGATCCACACAAAGGCAAGATGGGAGCTCGAGAGGCCGAGCGCTTAATAAAGGAGGAAGGGATAAAAGGATTTAAATTTCATCCAACCGTGCAAGGCTACCACCCTTATGACAAAATGGCCTGGCCCATATATGACGTCATCAACGAGCATAAATTACCTGCAATTTTTCATACCGGACATAGTGGCATTGGAAGTGGAATGCGCTGCGGAGGAGGACTTAGACTGGCTTATAGTAACCCCATGCACCTTGATGATGTAGCGATTGATTGGCCTGATATGCAAATCGTAATGGCCCATCCAAGTTTCCCCTGGCAAGATGAGGCACTTAGTGTTGCAACCCACAAACCCAATGTATGGATTGATCTATCAGGATGGAGTCCAAAATACTTTCCCAAACAACTCATCCAATACGCCAACACGCTCTTAAAAGACCGAGTTTTGTTTGGAAGTGATTTTCCGCTCATAACTCCCGAGCGATGGATGAAAGACTTTGAGGTGGCAGGGTTCAAGCCAGAGGTGATGCCAGGCATCTTAAAAAATAATGCAGTCAGATTGTTGGGTCTTGATAAAACAACTGCTTAGATCTGAGATCTATCCGCTACCAACCCATCATGCGCTCACAAAGTGTCAAGACGAAGTGAGAGGAATTATTTTCTTGCGCCTAAGGTCTTCTCTGGCGAGCCCTCCAGTCCAGCGAGCAACCCTTTGTTAGCACCAGGGATAACCATTTCAAATTTATGATCGACATACGTGTAGTCATAGTATCCCAACCGGGCCAAGGGCTTGATTTTTAAAATATCAATCAATCCGTTTTTATCAATGACTTGATCATCAATGTGTACTGCTACCACCTTCCCGAAGATGACATCCACCGAACCCATGGGGCCATTGCCAGGCAACCTAAGTGTATTTAAATACTGACATTCAAAATGAATGGGAGAGTTTTTAACGCGCTTAGGCTTAACAAGCGTACTGGGCAATTTCTCTAGGCCTGCACGCTCAAATTCGTCCACACCGTTTGGCAATTCTTCCCCCGTAATATTAACCGCCTCCCTTAAATCATAAGTTGCCATGTTCCAGACAAACTCTCCCGTTCGCTCTGAATTTCTTGCTGAATCCTTTTGATGCCCATCTGTGCCTTGATTTGCGCTGAACATGACAATAGGCGGATCGAAGGTAACATTTTGAAACTGACTAAAAGGAGCCAGGTTATCTTGGCCTAGCTCATTAACGGTGGATATCCATCCAATGGGCCTGGGAACAACGCAGGACTTAAAGGGGTCACGTGCAAGGCCGTGAGGGGTAACGCCAGGTTGGTAGTACATTTTTCTATTTAGTTTTACTCAACTTAGCATCGATCAATGTGCTAGTAAAGCTATTCACAAATTCTATCTTGTTGGAATACATTTTCAAGCTTTTGGGGGATGTGCGGTTTGACTGCTCTGTTTGTTGACAAGGCAATATTTTTTTAGCTACTAAGCTTAAGTCCAGTCTGCTTAATCCGCAACATTCCCTTAATCTGCTTAATCTTCTAAGGCAGGTAGACGCTTTGTGTTTGAAATTTTTTTATTAAACGGGTCCATCCTTTATCAGTAAAAACCCTCTCTGCTCAATCTGTATTGGGTTCACAAATTACTACTTTATAGATAGAATCAATTCACCGTATTCATGGATAAATTCAAGAGATTACAAGAGATTTCAAGCGTTGGGTTGCAAACCTTTAAAGCGAAATTGATGCCTGTACTAGTTTACTATTACAACGTTGT
>DAIUEA010000009.1:14292-19472 GCA_036845365.1 Limnohabitans sp.
TAGGTATTCTTAAGCTATGGAAGTCTCATTTCACGAAGAAATCAAGCTCCTCCAGTTGGGCGAGGGTGAGCAATTCCACGGCGAGGGCATTTTGGCAATCACTAAAGCTCTATTGCAGTCTGGGGTTTCTTACATTGGGGGCTACCAAGGGGCTCCAGTATCCCATTTACTAGATGTGATGGTGCAAGCAAAAGACTACTTATCTACACTCGGCGTTCACGTGGAGGCTTGCTCCAACGAAGCCTCAGCTGCCGCTATGCTTGGAGCCTCCATCCACTACCCGATGCGCGGCGCTGTCACTTGGAAGTCCATTGTGGGCACGAACGTAGCGGCCGACGCCCTTAGCAACTTATCTTCTGCAGGAGTTGTGGGCGGAGTACTGATTGTGGTTGGGGAGGACTACGGTGAGGGTGCCTCAGTCATTCAAGAAAGAACTCACGCCTACGCCATGAAGTCAAGCATGATACTGCTCGACCCCAGACCCAATCTGTCTCAAATGGTCAACATGGTGGAACACGGATTTGCCATATCTGAGTGTTCAAACATGCCAGCTATGATGGAGCTTCGCATCCGAGCCTGTCATGTCAAGGGGCAATTTGAGGCTAAAAATAATATCTCTCCAACTATTTCATCCAACCATTTATTAAATGAGCCGGCAAAATTCAATTACGATAAACTCTCTCATCCTCCGGTCACTTTTGTTCAAGAAAAGCTTAAGTTTCAAAGAAGAATCCCCGCCGCCCAAAACTACATTATCGAGAATGGCCTAAATGAGCTAATCGACGCAGAGCACAAACACATCGGCATCGTTGTTCAAGGTGGACTTTATAACACCTTGATCAGATCGCTCGTTCAATTTGATTTGGCCGACAGTTACGGGAATTCTAAAATTCCCATCCTGATTTTGAATGTAACCTACCCTTTGGTGCCAACTCAAATTGAGTTATTTTGCAAAGACAAAGATGCAATTATCGTCGTCGAAGAAGGTCAACCCGAGTACATCGAGCAGGAGATCTCTTTGGCTCTGCGGCGTGCGCGCTTACAGACACACATACACGGCAAAGACCTATTCCAACACGCTGGTGAATACAACGCAGATGTCTTAATCAAAGGGTTACTCACATTTGCTAATCAGTACTTATCAACGCAGTACCGTGACTCCATTTTGCGAGTCCAAGCCTATATTACGCAACTAAACGAAAGAAAAAAAGTAGTTGCAACTTTGCTTCAAGGACTACCCTCTGCGCTGCCTCCTCGCCCGCCAGGGTTTTGTATCGGATGTCCTGAGCGGCCCGTATTTTCCGCCATCAAACTGGCACAACAAACTGTGGGAGACGTCCATATCTCGGCTGATATTGGCTGCCATTCGTTTGGTACCTTCCCCCCTTTCTCCTCCGGTCACACCATCTTAGGATACGGAATGAGTTTGGCGAGCAGAGCAGGTGTATCGCCGAGCATGCAAAGGCGGGTTCTATCAATTATGGGGGACGGAGGATTTTGGCATAACGGGTTACTGACAGGAGTTCAAAGCGCGCTCTTTAACGCAGATGATGCGGTGCTGTTGATATTCAAAAACGGATACACCTCTGCAACTGGCACCCAAGACATCTTATCTACACCGAGCTCAGTTGACAAAAATGAGGCCCTTGACAAATTAAAAAGTTTAGTTCACACCAATCAATCCATTGAAAAGACTCTCAAGGGGCTGGGCGTACAGTGGCTTAAAACTGTAGACACCTACCAAGTAGATCAGGTGCGAAAAGTTTTAATAGAGGCCTTCACGAGCAGCTTCAATGGACTCAAAGTCATCATCGCAGAGGGTGAGTGTCAGCTAGAGCGCCAACGAAGAATAAAGCCTTGGCTCGCCTCTTTACTAAAAGCAGGCAAGCGTGTCATGCGGGTTAAATACGGCGTAGACGCTGATGTTTGTAACGGTGACCACGCCTGCATTCGACTCTCGGGATGTCCGACTTTGACACTTAAGGACAACCCAGATCCCTTGAAAATCGATCCCGTTGCAAGCGTAATTGATGGGTGTTTAGGGTGTGGTCTGTGCGGGGAGAACGCACACGCTGCAACTCTTTGTCCCTCTTTTTACAGAACAGAGGTGATCCAAAACCCGTCCCTTGGTGAGAAATTACTTCACCTAATTCGCACCCCCATTTTGCGCATGTTACAGACCCATTAAAATGCTGGAAAAACCTTTTACTATTCTTATCTGCGCATTAGGTGGAGAGGGCGGCGGCGTTCTTACAGACTGGTTGGTTAATGCCGCAAAAATTGCAGGCTTACCCGTTCAAGCAACATCAATCCCTGGAGTAGCCCAACGCACCGGGGCAACCACCTATTACTTGGAGTTGATGCTTAAGAGGCCCGCCGTACTGGGGGATGAAGCTCCCGTATTTGGCCTAAGTCCATTGCCCGGTCAAATAGATTTACTTATTTCATCTGAGCTACTCGAGACAGCTAGGCAAATCAGTAACGGGATGTCCGACCCCGCACAAACTTGTGTGATCAGCTCTAGCAATCGTTCTTTGACGACGACTGAGAAGATGGGCATGGGCGACAGCCGAGTACCCGATGTAACCTTAATTGATTTAATCAAACAATTTTCACGTGTAAATCACATCGTAGATATGGCGCTACTTGCGAAACAATCGGGCACCATCATCAGCTCGGTGATGTTGGGGTGCATTGGTGCAAGCGCTTTACTTCCCCTTAGAAAAGAACACTTTGAGCAAGCCATTCAGGGTGGGAGCACACAACTCTCTGCCTCTCAAAAGGCCAGCTTGAGAGGGTTTTCTCTGGGTTGGGAATCGGTCGAGAAACAGCTTAGAAACACCCAATTCATTGCCCAAGTGATTCAATCTATTGAGCCCTCACATGAGGACACTAAAAACGCCGTGAGTTTACCTGTGGTGCCCTTGGATGCGCTACAAAAATTCCCTGCCGAGGTGCATCCAGTGCTAAATTTAGGTTATGCCAGACTTGTCGAGTACCAAGACAAAAAATACGCTGATCTTTATCTTGAGCGCGTGCACTCCGTGTGGGTTGCAGAGAGACAGTCCAGTCAGCGCACGCAAACCAGTGGCACCATTGATGCCTTGGTTAGCGCTAGCAACACGAGCACAGCTAATACCTCCCTCCCCCCTTCATTGTCAGCGCCCATTACCCAGGAAGCAGCCAGGTGGACCGCATTGTGGATGGCATTTGATGACATTGTGAGAGTGGCGGAGCTAAAAAATAGACAAAGCCGCTTTGAAGAAATCAGAAAAGACACGAAAGCCCAGACCGAAGACATCATCAGGGTTTATGACCACTTTAAGCCTGGAGTCACTGAAATGGCTGGGCTTTTGCCTCAATTTATCGCAGATCCGTTACTCAAGTGGGAGAAAAAAAGAACGTTATCGGGGCTTCCAGCCCTTGAATTAAAATTAAAACTCCACTCCTCAAGCATCACCGGTGCATTGGTGCTACTGTGCCTGTCAAGCCTCAAATGGTTAAGAAAATACGGTGTAAGGTATCACTATGAGCAATTGGGCATACAGGCGTGGCTCAAATGTATTGTTGAATCGACCCAAACTGATAAAGCGCTTGGCCTGGAGATCGCTGCTTGCGGCAGACTGATCAAAGGCTACGCCAGCACCAACGCACGGGCTCATGAGAGTTTGAATTACATCCTCAACTCTTTATCTGCAGACTCTTTTAAACGCTCAGATCTTCCGAAATCTGAGATCGTTCGTCAAGCAAGACTTAGCGCCTTAAAAGAGGAGTCCGGTAGTTCTTTAGATCTTTTGTTAAAAGGGCTGGGCGCGCCAGCGCGTCCACCGAAGGAGCAACCGATTCGCTGGATGAAACGACCCTTAAAAGTTTAAAAGCAGAAATATTTTTTTGTCTGCTTTTATTCAGCAACAAATTCTTCTTCAAAACCTAGTATTTACCAACATACGTTCATCAGTTATTTAAATCCATAATTATGTTTATGGTACGCAAAGCGTCCCTTGACAGCACTCACTTGACAACACCCACCGTTGATTAAGCTATTGTTTAGTTTCCCTAATTTTTATACCTTCGAATTTGAAAGAGATCGGCCATGAAGAAATATAAGTTTAGTCTCGCCACTTTGTCAGCCGCAGTGTGCATAGCTCTAGGTTTAGGCAGTGCAAGCACCACTCGGGCACAAACTTTGGACAAGCCCGTCACGTTGAAGCTCTCTAGCTGGCTTCCTGCCCAGCACAGTTTGAACCCTGCCTTTCAAGCATGGGCAGATGATCTTAAAGCAGCCTCTGGGGGTACGATCACCAGCACCTTGTTTCCCTCCGAGCAACTTGGCAAGGCTTTTGATCATTACGACATGGCCAAAGACGGTATCGCTGACTTCACCTACGTCAACCCTGGTTATCAACCCGGCAGGTTCCCTATTTTCTCTGCTCTTTCACTACCTTTCCTAATTAACAACGCAAAAGCTGGGTCTGCAGCCATGGATGCTTGGTACAGGCCTTACGCTGCAAAAGAGATGAAGGATGTTCATTTTTGTTTTGCTTTTGCTCACGACCCAGGCACTTTTCACTCTCGCAAAAAAATTCTCTTACCCGCCGACGTCAAAGGTCTGAAGGTGCGTCCAGCAACTGCTACGATTGGTCAAATGATCACTCTGCTTGGGGGCACTAATGTGCAGGCCTCTGCCCCTGAGTCACGCGATATGCTGGAGCGCGGCGTGGCCGAGGCCATCACGTTTCCGTGGGGCTCTTTGAGCTTGTTTGGAATTGATAAGGTGGTTAAATTTCACATGGATACTCCCCTTTACGTTACGCCTTTTATTTGGGCGATGAACAAGGACAAATACGATTCAATGTCCCCTGCTCAGAAAAAAGCAGTGGACAGCCACTGCACCAGTGAGTGGGCTGAGAAAGTGGGTTCAGCCTGGGCTGATTTTGAAATTGGCGGACACACCAAACTCCTTGCTGACCCAGGCCGCGAAGTTTATAAACTCACCCCCGAGCAGCTTAGCGCTTGGAAGCAAGCGGCTTTACCACTTGAAAAACAGTGGGCTGAGGATGTTAAAAAGAAGGGCGAGGACCCCGTTGTTTTAATGAACGACCTACGCCAGACATTGACCAAATACAAGTCTTTGCTTCAGTAAACTTAGTCTTAAGTATTTCATAGTGAAAGACAACCCC
>DAIUEA010000010.1:0-16234 GCA_036845365.1 Limnohabitans sp.
TGGCTACACCGCGCATCACGGCTCGTATGAAAACTAAATTTGGTGATGGCTATGCAGATGCGCTAGACGCGCGCAACAAAATTGTTCCAATGGGTCGAATGGGTGACGCGTGGGACGTCGCCAAAGCGGTTGCATTTTTGGGCAGCGATGATGCGAGTTACATCACAGCAACCGAAATAGTAATCGACGGCGGCCTGAGCGCAAGCGCTTTAGGGCATCCTTGGGCTGATCAAGGAAAAAATCTTTGAGCAGGAGTGTTCTGCTGTGGTTTTGTTTTACGAATGTATTTTCACGTGTAAAAACTAGTAAATAAAATGGAGACTAAGTCGTGAAGTGTTTTAAGATGATTCAATCTGTACTGATGACGGTTGGGTTATTGTGGGGTGCAACTGCAAACGCGGTTTACCCAGATAAAACGATTAGGATAATTGTTCCTTTTGTCGCTGGTGGCGTATCCGATAACGTAGTTCGTCAAGTAGCGCTCAAAATCACCGAGCAAACTGGCAAGTCATTTGTGGTTGAAAATCGTGGTGGTGCGGGCGGGCGAATTGGTTACGAGGCGGGCGCTAAAGCCATCCCCGACGGTTACACCATCATGGCAACCGATGCAACCTTCACCATGTTGCCTGGTATTTTTGGAAATAAACTTAATTTTGAACCTAGCGATTTAACACCGATAACTTTGATTGCGCAAATGCCGTTTATTCTCACGGTCAACTCAAACAGTAACTTCAAAACTTTAGGCGAGTTGGTTTCATATGCCAAGGCCAATCCTAAAAAAATAAATTACGGAAGTTCCGGTAATGGAGGAGTGAATCATTTGGTGAGTGAAATGTTTTCTCGCAGTGCCGGCATATCCATGCAACAAATCCCATACAAAGGCATGGGTGATGCGGTGGTTGGATTGATGGGCAACCAAGTTGATTTGATTGTGACGGCAATCCCAACAGGATTACCTCACGTCAATAGTGGCAAGATGCGTGCATTGGCTGTTTCATCGGCCAAGCGAGTGTCTGCTGCATCCAATATTCCTACAGCCTCCGAACAAGGGGTTCCTTTCGTATCCAATAATTGGGTGGGTTTAACTGTGCCCAAAGGCGCACCAAAAGAAGCTTATGAATGGATTACTAAAAGTGTTCTTGCTGCAATGGCGACACCCGATTTACAAGAGCGTATTCAAGCCATGGGTGCTGAAGCTAATTTATTAGTGGGTGATGAATACGGCAAGATGATTCAAAGTGAAACTTCACGTTGGTCCGAAGTGACCAAGTCCGCTGGTATTATGATTGACTAAGGTAGATGTATATGACGCTTGCTTCTCAATTGGCCCAGTTGGTCAATTCCACTCGACTTGGTGATTTACCCCCCTTAGCGCTTGAGCGTGCCAAAATGAGTTTAGCCAGTACGGTCGCCAGTTGTGCGATGGGCTTTGATATCGCATCGACGAAAGTCATCCGCGCCATTGAAATAGAAAATGCGGGGGCGTCTCACGCAACTGTTTGGTTTGATGGAATTAAGCTGCCTGTAGCAAGTGCGGCACGTTTGAACGCGCTGTCAAGCGATGCAGCCGCATCGGATGACAGTGACATGCGCAGCATTGCCCATATAGGTACGATTATTTCTTCCTCATCGATTGCAATGGCAGAAAAACTGGGTAGATCAGGCAAAGAAATCTTACACGCTATGGTTCTGGGTTATGAGGTTGCAGGGCGGATTGATGAGTCTTTAACTCCCGGTCGTATGCAAAGAGGATTTCATGGCTCTGTTTCTACTGTGTTTGGGTCTGCTGTTGCTGCGGGCTGTTTGCTTCAACTAAATGCAGAACAAATGGCGCATGCGATAGCAATTGCTGCAACATCGATTGGCGGACTTGCTATTGCTGCGGATACCAGTTGTGCCCGTGAATATCACGCAGGCTTGTCGGCGATGTTGGGATCACAAGCCGCGATGGCTGCGCACCGAGGTTTTCAATCTGAGATAAATTCTCTTGAAGCCCCGCGTGGATTTTTATATGCCATGGGCGGCCAA
Source organism: Limnohabitans sp. (assembly GCA_036845365.1). Taxonomy (GTDB): domain Bacteria; phylum Pseudomonadota; class Gammaproteobacteria; order Burkholderiales; family Burkholderiaceae_C; genus Limnohabitans. The sequence goes on from DAIUEA010000010.1 coordinate 2,029, forward strand.
GCTATTGAAGATATTTTAAAAGATTGGGGAAAATCTTGGGATATCGTGACCGATATGGCTATCAAACTCATGCCAGGTGGTCATCCTTTTCATGCAATTGCTGAGGCCGCCGCAAATGCAGCAATTGAGGGTAATGTGGACCCCAAAGACGTGCGCACTATAACTATCTCAGCGGCTCAAATGCGCGATTGGGGCAGCAAAGCGCATCCGCGCGATTTGATTGGTGCGGCGCACAGCGTGGTTTATTTTGTTGCTGCGAGTGTGGTCGATCGCAGGTTTGATTGGGATCACATGACTGCAGCAAAAATGACCGATCCGTTGATCACACAATTACAAGATAAGGTGGTGTTTGATCCTAATCCACCGGCATTGCCCGATCGGTTCACGCATCGGCACGGCGGTACAGTAATAATTCAAATGAACTCGGGTGCAATTTATAAAAATACGTGCAAGGCCGCACGCGGCTCTGGCGTGCGTGGAATTGATTGGGCGGACATTGATTCGAAGTATCAAAAACTAATGCCGCTCTCCCAACTGTCAGATCAAAAAATTAAAGACACTTTGTCTTTAATTCATGAATTAGAAAAAATCCAAACAGCCGACCAACTCACTTCGCTACTAAAAAAATAAGTTATTGGCTGAGTTTGTTGATTAATTCATGATTAGGGGTTAAAGTTGCGATTTTTTACCTCAAACTATTTAAATTAGCTAATTTTCTTAAAGTTCCGACCTTATGTGCGAGACTACGCCTAAGGAGTCCTTTTTTTGATTCAAAACTTAACTAAAAAAATTAAACCCAAATTAGTGGTATCCGCTATTGGCATTACAGTAGCCTCAGCGATTGTTCCCGTCAAGGGCGGGCAATCGAGCGCAACAATCGCTGTATCCGCAATCGTCGTTGCAGCCGTAAAAACACAAACACTCTTTGAGACCTCAGAGTTAACAATTACGCAGGCTGATGTTGCTAAAGGGTATATGGACGTTTTTTCAGCTTACACATTCTCTGTGTTCACCAACAGCAAAAAGGGAATTATTCTTGACCTAAATCCACTAAGTCATATATTTGACTCCGTAGAAGTGTTCGGTATGGGGAGTACAGCACTATTAGGCTCAGACGGGGGGGCCTTTACTGTAAGGAGTTTTCTCCCCAACAACTCTAAACACGATCTTAGTTTCAGGTTTGTGCTGTCTCAGGGTGTAACCCCAGGTACGTACCCTTGGCCTTTGAAAATCACTGCAAGAGCGATCTCTTAGTTATTTTTGCTTCAATCTAGTTTCGGATCGAGAATTTCCCTTAAACCGTCGCCCATTAAATTAAAACACACCACCAGTAAAAAGATGCATGCCCCAGGAAATATAGCCATCCAAGGCGCGGTCTCTAAATAATCTTTTGCCGTATTAAGCATACTCCCCCAACTCGGGGAGGGTGGCTGCTGGCCAAGTCCCAGAAAAGACAAGCTCGCCTCCGCAATCACAGCTGCAGCAATCGTCAATGAGGCTTGAACAATAATGGGGGTCGTAATATTAGGCACAACGTGTGAGAGGGCAATTTTTAAAGGATTGCTGCCAATAGCAACTGCAGCTTCAATAAAATCCTGTGACATCACATCTATTACCTGTCCCCTTGTTAAGCGAATAAAGACGGGGGACGCTGAAATCCCAATCGATATCATCGCATTGATTAAACTTGGCCCCATAAATGAAGCCAAAGCAATCGCCAGAATTAGAAAGGGGCACGCCAAAAGAGCGTCTGTGACTCTACTGATAAGACTATCTAGGACGCCGCCCACGAAGCCTGCAATCAAGCCTAGGGGAAACCCAATTGCAAGCGAGATAAGAACCGATATAAAACCAGCACTCAGTGAGGCTCTTGCTCCCCAGATTATTCTTGATAATATGTCCCTACCAATCTCGTCAGTACCTAACCAATGCACTGAACTGGGTGCCTTTTTAATCACACTCCAACTTGATGCAATTGGATCAAACGGGGCAATAAGCGGCGCGGCAATGGCTAAGACGACAAATAAGAAAACGACAATCGTGCTCCCAAAAGCGACTGGCTTAGCTTTAAGTCTTTTAAACAGCACTAAAAATGAGCCTGTACTCATCTGCGAAGCCTTGGATTAACCACGAAGTAAGCAAAGTCTGCGGCTACATTGGCAAACATATACCCGCACGCCGTCACCAAAACTGTGCCTTGAACGACAAGGTAATCTCGGTTAAAAACAGCGTCAACCAACATCTTCCCAAACCCTGGGATCGAGAATATTTGCTCTGTCAGCACTGCACCTGACAAAAGTGTCCCCAACTCTAACGCCCCTAAAGTAATCACCGGCATCAGCGCATTTCTTAGAGCGTGTTTGATAATTACGTCTTTCTCGCTTAGTCCCTTCGCCCGGGCAGTTCTAATATAGTCACTCGATAAAACCCCAAGCATTGCACTCTTGGTGTGTCTCATAATCACTGCAGCGATCGAGTTCCCCAAAACAAATGCCGGCATGATCATCGTCTTTAGATTACCCCAAAGATCATCAACTGGACTGACGTATCCAGAGGCGGGGAGCCATCCCAGATATACCGAAAAGAACAAAATCATCAATATACCCAGCCAAAAATTGGGTGTCGACAACCCCCAAAGTGCAACAACATTTACGCCGTGATCAATTACGGAACCCCTGTAAACGGCGCTTAATATCCCGGCGGGTATGCCTATCAACAGTGCAAAAAACATAGCCAGCGTTGCCAGCTCGAAAGTTACGGGCAACTTAGTCCCAATTAACTGCAAGACAGGCTGCTCCGTTCTTTGAGAGACCCCGAAGTCCCCGCTCGTTACATCCTTAATCCAATACCCGTATCTCGTAATGAGTGAGTCGTCCAAATGTAATTTGGCCCGAAAGTAGGCCACAACCTCTGGACTTTGCTCCTCGCCTGCCAATATTTTGGCAGGGTCCCCGGGCATGAGCTGTTGCAGACTGAACACCATCATCGATACCAACAACAGTGTAGGTACGATGGACAGTATTCTTGAGACTAAAAATTTAAACATACTAAAGCAGTTACGAAGCTAATTTAAGCCCCTTGGTTCTAATTAATCCGTCTGGAATATTTTTTACGCCCTGCAGCTTGTTGTTATAAGCCCAAAGCCAATTGCGGTGATACAAATAGATAATTGGTCGATCCGCATTTACTTTAGCCGCTACTTGGTCAAAATATTTCTTTCTTTTTGCAGTATCTTTTTCTGTCCTGGACTGGTTCAGTAAGGCGTCGACCTCCTGGTTGCAATAGCCCGCGTAGTTTAATGGCTGCTTGCAGGCATGAAAGCTGTAAACATTACCGTCTGGATCAGCTCTTCCACTCCAACTCAGTAAATAAGCATCAAAGTCACCTTGATCTGCCATGTTGAGCGTTGTTGCAAATTCAGTGGATTGGATTTGAACATCAAAGCCCGCCTCCCTCGCCATCGCTTGGATCACTAGGGCTAGTCTTTGTGCGTCCGAGGTGGTAGGGGTCAAGAGTTTTACGACTGGGTTCGTTACGCCGGCTTCCTTCAGTAAAGCTCTTGCTTTATTTATATCCCTTCCAACAATGGGTGTTCCTTTCGCATAAAAGGTGTTGCTTGGGGGGACCCACTGATTGCCCAAAGTCGCCTCGTTGTCCATCACGACTTGAATCAGTCCTTGACGATCAAGAGACAATTCGAAGGCCTGTCTCACTCTTGCGTCCTTGCCTAAAGCATTTTTCTTTGCGGCCTCACTCTTACCCACATTGATTGTGATGCCTTGATAGCCAAGCTCAGTTATTTTAGAGACTTTAAATTTCTTATCAGTCTCCAATTTTTCAATATCGTTGGTTGCAACGCGTTCAATGAAGTCGAGTTGACCCGACTTTAAATTAGCCAGTCTAACCGTTGAGTCTGGAATGGGCTGAAATATAACTTTCTCAAAATTGACAGCTCCCTTGTCCCAGTATTGATTGAACTTTTCAAGTACTATTTTGTCCTGAGCAACCCTTTCTACAAATTTGAATGGGCCAGAGCAAACGGGGTTTTGAGAGAATTTATCACCCTCACTCTTCGCCGCCTTGGGAGACACCATCATCCCGGCCCGGTCAGCAAGTTGTGCAAGTAAGGGAACAAAAGGCGCCGATAGATTGAATCTCACCGTTAATGGATCAATCACATCCACCGAGCTCACCAAAGAGAGTTCCCCCTTTCGGTTTGAACCTGCTAAGGTTTTATGTCTTTCTATATTGAATTTGACGGCATTTGCATCGAAAATCTCTCCATCGTGAAAAAAGACGTTAGATCTTAATTTAAACGTAACCGCCTTGTTATCCGCACTCCAGTCGTAGCTCAATGCCAACTGTGGGACGATATTTAACTTCTCGTCGATATCAAAGAGCTTATCGCAAAGAGACGTAAAAACAATTCGTCCAACAAAACTCCTAGCCAAAGTTGGATCCAACACATCGGGATCCTCGGCTAACCCGATTCGAAGTGTCTGCGCTTGAACAGAGAAGACAACCAGACCCACCAAGAGGACTGAAATCCTTAAACTCTTAATAAATGTTGAATAAACGGTGTGATTCATAAATACGAGCTTTCGTGAAGTGATAAAAAAGGTTAGGCAAAGTAAGACTGAAAACTTTGCAGCCTAATAGACTCAAGTGACTGCGCAGGCGCGTCTAAATAAGAGGTGTCAAAGTCGGGAAGATTTTCCTTTTTGTGGCAAGAAACTAAATGCGTTGGATGCTGATAAATTTCTAACTTAGGTTCTTGCTTGCGGCAGATATCAACCGCAAACATGCAGCGATCCGCGAAAGCACATGACGCTAAAGAGGCGGAAGCAGCAACTTCGCCGCCGAGTGTATCGTGAACGAGCGAGTTTTGAGTACCAGGTAGTGAAGACAGCAGCACCTGAGTATAGGGGTGGCGAGGGCGGTGAAATAGCTCTTGCTTATCACTGGACTCTACTACCTTGCCTTTGTACATCACCACTACTTTGTCCGCTATGTGGTGTACAACGGACAAATCGTGGGATATAAAGACATAAGTTAACCCCAGCCTTTTTTGTAAATCTTGAAGTAAATTTAAAATTTGAGCTTGAATGGACACATCCAAGGCGGATACCACCTCGTCACAGATAATTAATTTGGGCTCAACTGAGATAGCCCTCGCTATTCCAATTCTTTGCCTTTGTCCGCCTGAGAATTCGTGGGGGTATCTGTTGAGGTGATCTTTGGATAATCCAACCATCTCCAAGAGCTCAACCACTCTTTTTAATTCTTCTCCTTTGTGAAGTCCAAAATTCTTTAAAGGCTCAATCAACGTCTGCTCTATCGTTAAGCGAGGATTTAATGTCGCAAACGGGTCTTGAAATATGATTTGTATGTTTTGTCTGAGTGCTCTTAATTCAGATGCCTTTAAACTGTTTAAGCGCACACCTTCAAAATCTACAAACCCCTCATCCGGTTTTAATAACCCCACCATGATTCTTCCCAGCGTAGATTTACCGCATCCGGACTCGCCTACGATCGCTAAAGTCTCGCCTCGGTTGATACTAAGGGCTACGCCGTCCACCGCCTTCACACCCCTTTTATCCTTCCAATTGAATATTACCGGCGAAGACCGAGTAAAGTACTTTCGTACATTTCCAACTTCTAAGAGCGCGCTCATAAAATTCGTAATCCCTTTGAAGTTTGGTTTATGGGCCTAAGCGCCATCTGATCCAGTTTCAAAGGCGATTTGATGCACCTGGACCAATGCTTGGGGGAGATTTCAATAAGTTCTTGAGGTTTTAAACAGACCTCCTCTTTAAAGGGGCAGCGAGCTGCGAACCGACACCCCTCGGGCCTGTCAAAAGGACTTGGCACCTGACCTTTAATCGTAACTAAGCTTGTTTTTAGATCGCTTAACTTTGGAATTGCCCCCAACAGACCGATTGTGTAGGGATGCTCAGGGTGGTTGAACAACTGCTCTGTCGTGCATCTCTCGACCACTTGGCCTGCGTACATCACAATAACTTGATCTACAAAACCTTGCAATAAACTGAGGTTGTGTGTGATCAAGATAAATGTGCCGTTGCGCTCTTTTTTTAAACTCTTTAAGAGATCCATGATCCCCGCTTCAGTGGTTACATCCAGGGCCGTAGTCGGCTCATCCGCAATCACCAAGTCTGGCTCAAGGGCCACAGCCATCGCGATCATGACCCTTTGGCGCATTCCCCCCGATAGCTGATGGGGGTAGGAGTTGTAAATTGAGGCCGCGTTCAGCAACCCAACTTTTCGCAACACATCTAAAGCACTTTCTGCCGCTTTTGCGGAAGTACACCCCGTGTGGGTCTGAATGACCTCACTGACTTGTTCGCCAATTGAAATGGATGGGTTCAAAGAGGTCATTGGCTCTTGAAATATCATGGATATTTTGGAGCCCCGGATTTTCTGTAGAAATTGATCCGTAGCTCCGACAATTTCCTTGCCGTTTAATTTGACTGAGCCCGAAGATACTTTGGAGATTCTTGGGTTGAGTAATCCCATAATAGATAACGCCGTGACGCTTTTCCCGCTTCCTGACTCGCCAACGAAAGCCAAAACTTGGCCCCTGTCGAGCGAGAAACTTAACTCCTCAATGGCTTTGAAAACACCGCCCTTCGTCGTAAACTGCGTGCTCAGATCCGTAACTCTTAAGACTTCACTCATATGGGGTAGCTGCTCTTAGATTTGTGAAACTCAGTAATCGTACTTTCAATCGACGCTCTATCGGTCACCCCGCTGGTCATTTGAGTCGTTGCCAGGCAAGAGATGAAGGGCTGAAAGCGTTCAAGGCTTTTGTTGTAAAGCCTCTTTAGCTCCTCAATCGGTTCTAAGTGATCATCAACTCTGAGGCTCAAAGCGGGGTAGGGCTGATTACTTTGAACCAAAACTGCCGCTGACTGCTTCCCCCTTTTATCTCCCCCCACACGTTCCCCCGCGCTCATTGCAAGAATAAGTCTTTTAGCCAAAGGCTCGCCGTCCAAGTCTTGAAAAGCTTCTAAGGTTCGTTCGAGTACTTCGTGTCCAACCAACATATTGCCTGCCAAACTAATATGAGGCACGCTCATATGACCACACCAATCTATGCACTCATCTCCAGTGTGGGCAAAGCTTTCACCTGAACTCGTTAATACGTGGATCTGCCTTTGTCTGCTTCCCGTGTCGCCGGCGACAAGGGTCTCAACAATTTCTTTTGGATTTAATCCCTGCTTAATGAGCTCGATACCTTGCGGGCCGTACAAAGGATTCATCAAAGCTTGGGTTGATAGACACCCTTTTTCTGGGCACGCATGAATGCAAAGTGAACCGACAGCGAAAAAACGACTAGCTATACCCATGCCGTAATCACCATTGAGATCCCTGGCTAATATTGACCAAGTCATAGGAGAAAATCCCTGAAAATTTCTTATTATTCGGTACCAGGCCTGCGGACCCAGTTTAGAAAACTTTTCCCCTGTCTTGCGAGAGGATCTTTAATATTACTTTACTACTCACCTAATTTTAAGCAAAAAAAAGTAAAAAACTTCGGTTTTCCTATTTAAATCAAATTAGATATGTTTTCGCAACCTCTCACAAGCATAGGCTTGTACGGAAAAGGCTTTTAATTGGGCCTGCAACGTTCCCTGCGAGTCTTTTAATTTTGCGTACTCGACTCCCGCACCGTTTATCTCTTCTTCGTCCGATTTATTGATATGCTCAAGCTCAGCGTTTCGTTCTAAAAGTTTTGTCAGTGCAGCCTTTTCGCCAGTGAGCGTCTCGTTTTGTGCTCTTAAAACGCTTGCTAAATAAACTGCATACCCTGAACTGGCGGCTAACAATAGGGTTAGAAAAATGATAGATACTTGGTATTTCTTTTTTAACATATGGAATTCCTTCAAGTTATTTATAGGACGGCAGAACAGATGAGGCAGATTTTTGAGATGTGCCACTTTGTAACGAATTAACAATGGGTTGGTAATTTGCACCGATGCGGGCAGAGGAGGGCGCATTAGCCTGAGCCTTTGCAGCCATGGAGGCCGTAAATGGGGTGAAATCTATCTTGCTCATATTGAGCTTAGCCAACTGCGCTTGGGTCAAGCCTGAGCAATCAGTTGCATTCAGGCCTAATTGGGCCTTCCCCTGTATGTTGATTATTTTCGCAAGCACAGAGTTAAATGAACAATAAGTGCTGGTCCACTCTAAACATGTGCCAATAATGGGTATTTTGTTAGAACAGTATTGGCTTTCGAATTGGCTCAGATTGGCACCGCGGTGAAGTCCTAGGAGCTGCTCTGATGGGGTGCAACTCGCTAAATCCTGAATAATGGTGATTGCAGCGTACGCTGCAAAACTGTAAGGATTGAAGTAAATATCTGAATTGCCCAGTTGAAGGGTGCTACTCAGTAAGCCAGTTCCAGTTAAACTGGTTGCACTATACGTAAATCCATATGCCCCCAAACTCAGCCCCCCCGCTGCAAACTGAGTACCCATCAGATCACCCCCCTCAGTCGCAATCACATTTGAGGAGGCCAACATAGACTCATACATGCCCTGCGAATAGGGGCTTCCCGCTGCGTACAAGGTATCAAATACATAAGGTGAGGCGGCGTCTACCGCAGACTGACCTGCATACTTTGTGACGGACCCCGCCGCACCAAAAACCATCGCAAAAACCGCTCCGTTGGTCTTGCCCCCGGGCGTCGTTTGACAACAATTTTTTATCCCCAGATCCCCCGTCTTGCAGGACTCCCCTACGCCGTAAAAAATGTTGTTCTCGTTTGTCGAGTAAGTCTGGGTCTCATTGGCAATCTCAAGAGCAAGTGCGGCTTGAACGAAATCTGTGTTTTTAGTCGCAGGCGAGGCAATGTCCAACCCCGTGGATACATTACTCGAACACTGCATTTGGCTAGAGGTCTGGGCAGCCTTGGTTTGGCAGGAGTAGGTGTTAGACCATGAATTGCAACTACCTGTTTCACCTAAATAGCCTGTACAACTGGAGCTCGCTTGTGAGCAAGCACTTTTTTGAGAATACTGCGAACATGTATTCGTAGAAATCCCCTGACAGGTGTAAGTGTAGGAGAGCTTCCAACAGGTCTGGGTTAGCTGCACCGCACCTATTGGTAAAACTGAACCCGCTAAACACGCTATGTTCCCATCTGAATCTGATTTGCAAGGCGTTGCGTCAATACACGAGGCTATGGCGCTTTGTGTACACGCTCCTGGTGCAAGTGTTTGAGCTGAAAGTGGCCCCCACAAAGCCCCTATAAAGGCGGCTAAGAGGGTGAATTTAAGACAGGAAATCACAAATCGCTCTTCAGTTTATTTTTTGCAGACTCTGAACTTGCTCTACAGACAATGAACCACTGGCAAGTGCCTTTTTAATGGAAGCTTTGATTTCTTCAGTCTCTTCGGGTTTAGAGTGATTGGGGCACAAAAGGCCATTTGGAACTAAAACCCCTTCCTTGCAGACTTGCATCGGCGCCTGCCCGTTTTCGCAGATATTGAGTTGTCCACCCATTTCTCTCCAAACCGATTGTGAGGAGGGCTGTGTTATAAAAAACTCCACCCGACCACAATGCGTCTGCTCTTTAAAGCGGTATAGAAGGTGGGTCTCTTGGAATAAAGCCCCCTCGCTTTTTGTCCTACTCTTAAGAATTTGACTCACCCGGTCGTTGACCTGACCTGGGCTCAATGGAGCGCTGGCTTGGCCCTGCGTTAACGCGTTGACAAAAAGATTGTCAACAGGCTGTGCTGACACACTCAGCACAAATCCAAGAAGGTAGGCTGCAATAAACTGTGGTTTCAATTGGGAACTCCTAATATTTGTCCCGCGCTTGTCTCATAAATTCCGCAAGTATCAGCCCAGGCTGTAGTTGCGGACCTAAGGATACATATACCCTTAACAGGAGCCGAGCCGTCGATGCATGAATAGGAAACAGTTGCAGGAACTGTAAAGCTTGTAATGCATGATGATGTGGCTCCTGAGCCTGTAAGAACCCCTCCATTTGCGCAGCTATAGCTAGATACAGTTGCACTCGTACTCAGGGTCTGCACGCAACTACTCGCATTCAGCGTAAAACCGCTTGGGCAGATGAAACTGGAGATACTGGCTAGACCTGTTGAGATACAGTCTGTCCCCAATAGAATGCCAGCCGAACAGCTGTAGTTTGGTGTGCCCGTTTGTGTGATAGTTTGTAAACATGTTGAGCCGCTAAGACTGTATCCGCCCGCGCAAACGTAGGTTGGCGTTGCAGCTTGACTCAGTGTCTCAGTGCAGCTACTTGCATCAACTGCATATCCGCTCGGGCAACTATAGGACGCAACGTTTGCAGCCGTAGTTAAGGTCTCAAAGCAACTGGAACCCATAGACGTAAAACCTGCAGGGCAAGAATAAGAGCCAATAAGTGCCGGGGTCTCTGTGCTAACAGACGTTATGCATATGGAGCCACTCAAAGTCGAGCCAGTTGGGCAAACATAGTTGGGCGTACCTGCAGAGGTAGAAACCGTTGAACAACTGGCCCCAACAAGCAAGTAACCCGTCAAACAAGTGTAGGCGGGCGTGGCCGCTTGTGTCAAAGTTTTGTAGCAACCCGGGCCAGTGAGCGTATATCCGTTTGGGCAACTGTAGGAGGAAATAGTTGCGCTTTGGCTAAGTGTCTCTATGCAGCTTAATCCTGACACCACATAGCCGCTTGGGCAGGTGTAACTGGCCACGTTTGCATTGACGCTAGTCGTACAAGTCGATCCACTTAGGGTTTGACCCGTTGGGCAGGCGTACGCAGCAGGTGCGCCAGATTGGGACAAAGTTTTAGTGCACGTCGCACCACTTAAGGTATAGCTGGTTGGACAAGAGTAATTGGCTGTTGCAAAGCTTGCGGTCGTGGTTGTTTGAGTGCAAGTTGATCCGCTTAAGCTGCTGCCGCTAGCACATGAATAACTGATGGTTGCTTGAGCCGATGATGTGGTTGTACAACTGCTGCCTGAAACAGTACCCCCCGCAGGACAAGAATAAGAGCTGATTGTGGCCGTGGACGTTGCAACTGATATGCAAATGGACCCGCTAAGTACTGCCCCAAGTGGACAACTGTATAGCAGCGCGTATCTATAGTGATTGACTGTAGAGGGGGGAACTCTTGCGCTGAAATAATATCCGCCAGGACAAGGCGCACTTAACTTAGGCCGTGTTTGTTGGTCGCAAGCACATGGGTATGAGAATCCCATGCCAGCGGTTGAACCCGTGCCACTGGGGCAGGATTGAGGGGCAGGGGCTGTTGAGGTCAACGCGCACGTTGTCCCCGACAGAGTGCCGGATCCACAGAAATATTGAGGCGTACCTGAATAAGAACTCATCGTAATACAGGCCCCAGCACTGAGTTTTCCACTTGAACACGAATAATCAGTGGTTGCTGAGCTAGTTGAGGTAGACGTAGCCACACAGCTTGAGCCTGAGAGGGTTTGCCCAGGTGGACATGTGTAACTTGCAATGCTTGCAGATTGCGTTACTGTCTGGCTACAAAAGGCTCCGTTAAGGGCATATCCGCTCGCACATGAATAGCTCAACACACTTGCAACAGATGTAGTCAAACAAGTTGATCCTGATAATGTCCCGCTGGCGCACGCATACACTGCGCTCGCTGCTTGGATCAAAGTCTGCAAACAGCTTGTCCCCGAGAGGGTGTAACCTGCCAGACAAAAATAGGAAGGGGTTGCTGGCTGAGTAGAGGTTTGTGTACAACTGCTGCCTGCGACTGCATATCCGCTTGGGCAACTGTAAGACGCAGTCGTTGCGGAGACACTCAGCGTTTGAGTGCAAGTGGAGCCTGAAACGGTGTAGCCACTTGGGCAAGAGTAAGAATAAACAGCCGCATCACTCATCACACTACTTGGCGCAATACAACTAGAGCCGCTTAACATGGAGCCACCAGCACAGGTATAGCGGGGAGTCCCCGACTGAGTCAGGACTTGGGAACAAGACGATCCGCTAAGGCTATACCCGGTTGGGCAAGAAAAGCTGGGGGTTGCAGAAAGAGTTAATGTTCGAGTACAACTGTCCGCGTTACTCGAGAACCCGCTGGGGCAAGAATAAGATCCGGTGCTGGGCGCTTGAGCCTTAGTCTGAGTGCAATTAGGCCCCGACACGACAAAGCCACTTGGACATGAAAAGCTCGCAACGCTTGCGGCTGCGGTGCTTGTACAAGTGCTCCCCTCTAAAGTCTGACCCACCGCACAAGAATACCTAGGCGTTGCCGCTTGAGTCACACTTTCTAGGCAAGAGGTTCCTGATAACGTGTAACCCGCAGCACATACATATGTAGGCGTTGAGAGACCACTCGCAGTTTGTTCGCAAAAGCCACCTGTCAAAATACCAATAGCGCAACTGTTCGCGGTTGTAGCCGGTGTGGATTGAGTGGTAATCTGAGTTGAGAGAGATTGCGAGCAACTGTACTGAGCGCCAGAGTTGTTGATTACACAAGAATTCTGTGAAAACTCAGGCGGAGCAATAATGACTGTGGACGGGGCACAAGAGCTTGCATTGGCAGCGCTGATTGCAGACGGTGACAAAGCTCCAAAAATAGGATCCGCGATTGAGACTTGAATATTAAACTGAGATTGTCCTGCACCATAAGTACCGGCGCAGTTATTACCCTGTGCACTCGTTGATCCTGTATGCCCAAGAATGGTTGCTTGCCCGGTTGTGGGCGCAATGCACTGGTTATTAAGAAAGTTAACCGCCGCGCATTGCTGATCTGAGGCAGGCGTGGTGCCTGGGGCTCCTGCCACGTAATCTTGACAGGTTACCTGAGCTTGGGTTCCCATGTTGGCAAGTCCACCCGCCTGGGCTTTGCCCAGCAAAGTGGGATCCGTGTTGGGAGAGGAAAATCCCCCTAAGTCGCTTGGGACGGATGTGGGTGTGCTTGTGCCTCCAGTCCAATTAACTCCACCCTTGTTTGCAACCTGCCCCGCAGAGGTGGGCGCAATGGTATTTGCAAATGACAAACCAGAGGTCAACCCAGTTTGAGTCGCAACGCTATTTGTGGGGACGTTTTGAGCAAAGGAGTTGGGTGTCAAACCACCAGTAATACTTAAAGCAAAAGTTAAAAAGAGCCATCCCCTTTTCACGAAAGGCTCAATTCTTTACGAACCAACTCCGTAATTTCCTGTGTGTTTAATCCAGAAGATTTAAGCAAGTAAAACGCATCTGACAAGATGTGCTTTTGAAAGCGAGTTTTGTCTGAGATCAATTCATCTATGATGTCAATCACCGTTTCGTTGCTTGAGAGGTTGTTGAATCTGTCAAAGAAGGCGTCCCTATGCGCTGGCTCTGAGCTGAATAAGGCAGAGGTGAAATGATCGACATACAAACGAACCGCGTCATAACCCGCTTCCCCCATGATGAGCACTTCCGAGTAAAGGGGTTTGACCGTTTTAATGCCGCCGATCAGTTTCTTAAAATACGGATCCTCTGAGTGCTCAGTGAGTAGCTTTTCTGCGAAAAGTCGATCAATCTCCTCCTTCTTTTGACTGAGAATGAGCTTCCAAGCGCTTTGGCTATAAATAAATCTTCCAGTGGGTGTCTCAAAAAGCTTGAGTAGACTTTGAATCACTATCCACATCGATACGCCGTCTTTGCGTCCCTTTTGGTAAATGCCGGACAACACAGAAGCAGACATTGAATCATTCAGTAAATCATGAGCCTCATCAGCAATCACCAACTTCTTACCCCTACTTTGCTTGAGCTTGTTGGTAAGGATGTGCAGAATAAAAAACATCACCACGTTCTTTAAATGCGGATGGTCGTTTAGTTGCCCCAGCTCGAAAACAGTTAATTTGTTGTCTCGGTCAAAGTCTGATTTCCCTTTAAAGAAAGATGATTTGTACGGATCGTTCATGAAGAACTGGAGCTTGCCGTAAAGCTCCTGACTTTTGAGCTCGGTGGGTCCAGCCTCTGACGCCGTCTTACTGGTGGCGCTGGTTTTTAAAGCCTGGATGACGGTCTCTATCTCTGGGTCCACGGAGTTGGACCTTGCAAGCTTCACGGCCGCGTCCATCACAAGAAGGGCGTCTTTGTCGTCTTCTCCAATATCGGCCATCAACAAAAAAAGCTTCGTAAGGGTGCCTGACTCCTGTGCGAACTCGGCGTCCGTTAAGCCCGAGAAGGGGTTTAGGCCAATCATGGTTTTCTCATTCCCTGAGAACT
>DAIUEA010000010.1:16244-19179 GCA_036845365.1 Limnohabitans sp.
GTCTAAAATAAAAACCTGTGTGCCCTGTGCCAATTGATCAATTGCCATTTGTTGAATGATGAATGATTTTCCTGAGCCCGACTGGGCTACGATAATTCCCGAATAATTGCTGTTCGTTTTGAATGGATCTAAAAAGTATGCTCCCCCCCTCCTTGAGTAGAACATGGAGCCTGCATTGCCTGGTTCACCTGCTTGACCTGCATGGGGTGCGTTACCCGCGTAATCAGAGTAGATAGGAATTAAGCATCCTGCACAGACGCTTGGCATGAGAGACTCCGACTCCAAGTCCTTTGCAATCACGCCCGAGAAATTAAGCGGTAAGGACTGCGCCCACCGGACCACCGCGTTGGAACCCGCAACGCGTGCGTCAAACCTTAATTTGTTCAGAGTACTTTTAACGCCCATAGCAGAGTCTATTGTTCCTTTTCGGGATTTGCCGTATATGAAGAGCGTGGTGCTGACAAAGACCAGCTTATCCATCTCTGGGCCGCAATGGGCGCTTAAGTAATTCAAGTCATGAATTTTCTCTGCTGTTGCCTCATTAGAAAACTTCCACGACTCAATCCATTTAGGCAGCAGGGCTTGTCGGGACTTGAGTGACTTGGCAATCCGCCTAAGCTCCCTGTCTTGATTAGCCACTCTGATCGTTGTCGTAATCACAAAGGGGGTCATGATCCGTTGCCCACCGCCGCTTAGAGTCTCACCCTCGTTGAACGGCGCGCCGATCACAAGGTTCATCAAACCCTGGCTCGCCGTTGGGGGAAAGCTCTTGATGGCAATCGTCGAGCAAAATGTACCCTCTCCCACATCACCTAACTCGCTGTTTGTAAAATCAAGTTGCGTGTCTGGTCCGAACGCTTGGTATTTCAACTCAAGCATGTCGTCTAAATTGAGCTCTTTCTTAAGAGAATACGGATTTGCGAACTGTGAGTAAAGGCTTAGTATTTCTTGTGGCGGAAGTCTTTTGGCGTCATATAACCCACTTGATTTAAGGTTAACCAAAAAATCATCTTGAATAACGGTTGCCTCCTCCACGGCGGACTGATCCACATGCTTAACAGGGTAGAGTAGAGAGATGATAAGCGTTTTTTTATTGATGAGAGGTAAATCAGCTTGCCAATCAGGCTCTAAGCCCCTTTTCAGTAAATCGACTCTGCGCTTAATCAACTCACTCACAACCTGCCCTCCGTGCGTCTTTCCTCTTAAATAATCGCTCTGTGCTGATACATCAGGCTCACAAAGTAAACTCACCTGAATGATGGAGTCATCAGGGGCAGTTTTGATGACGGACGCCACCAATGTGGTCACCTCCGCCCCCGCTCCCGACAAGGGGGTCATGGAGTACGTGCATCCCAAATAGTCACTGTCGCCTTTGGGCTTAGTGACAATGATGTTGTTGTGGCTCTCAAAGGAGTCCAAATGAATGATCTCACTCAGCTTTTGGCCCTTGGTACTGTTTCGCAAATCAAACATCTTTGACCTTTTCTATTAAGTGGTGAAAAAAAGGGAAAGTGCCCGAGGAAGTTTGAACTTGCCCCCCCCCTTTTAAACAAGCTTTGTTTTAGCGCTTTGCCGGCTCAGACACTGCTGAACTTGTTACAAAAGTTTGTCTGGCTGTAATAAGAGCATTAGAAGGAGCGGCAGCTGAGTTAGCATGAGTTGCCGTACTTAAAGGGTCTCGAACAGAGGTCGAAAGCGTGGAGATAAACGGAATACCTAACTCACTCAACATCAAAACAATAATTGGCACCCCAATCGTTGACAGCCCTCTTCCGTGAGCAAAGGACCACGCTGCCATGATGATCGACGTGATGGCTCCATAAATACCGATGCTGGGGGCGTACTGTGTAAGCGTTGCGATTGGGATGGCAAATGGACCTTGAGAGACAGCCGTGCCTCCGTTAAAAGCGCCAATGGCTGCAACAGCCGTCACAGCGCCTAGCACGAGTAACGTTCTGGGGTGAGTTGCGAGGGGGCGGATTGATTTAAACATTGAAATACCTTTTGAGTTGAATTGATAGAATTAATTGGGTTAGTTGAATGAGTCGAGTGAGTTGGTATAAGTGAGTTAGTGAGTTAGTTAGGTTTAGAGGAGCCCGTATTGGCCCCCCCAGTTGTCAGTGCGTCCTCCGTGTCAGACGCCGCGCCTTCACCAAAAGCACTCCCGCCTGTGGCTGTTTGTACTCCTGAAGAAATGGATGAGAGACTTTCCTCTCGAATTGCTTTATGCGGATAGATTTGCACGGCCTTACCCTCAAACGCAGGAGAACCACTGTCGTTAAAGCCTGACCACCGCGTTCCTTGGACCTCCCTGTACACATAGGTGTCTTGTACCAATGTGTCGTTATCTGTTTTAAACTTTTGAATCCAAACGCGTTGGATCACAGGTCCCATTCGAACGGGCATACCTGCTGTCTCCAAAGAGTCAGACCTGTCAGATTTACGGACTCTTTGTTCAGCCGTGGTCTGTGTTTGCGCTTTAGCACTTGGGAGATTTTTTTCCTGCGAAATACCGTTTAACTCATCAACCTGGGACATCGAAAACTTTTTATCGTAACGGGTAGAGGGAATGGTGCCCTCTGTTGAGTCATCAACCGATCTCATACTCCTGCAATGAGGGCTGCCTGGATCATCCCTCCTGTTGCAGTCAAACGTATCGGTTCCCACTGGAGTGAACCAACTCGCACAACCCGTGAGTGACTGGATTAGAACCAGGCTAAATAAGAAATTTTTCATCAAGAAACCCCGTACCTTTTTTTGGTGAGTGTGAGCGATTTAAGTAAAACCCAAGTGATACGCGTGGCGCTGTTGACCTCAACCACTGGAAACACAGAGTTTGCGTAATCAAGGTAAAACCGCGTAATGAGTTGCGAGGACTGGGAGACGCCTTGACCGATACTTGATTGAGCAATCAACGAGCCATTTGGATACTGAG
>DAIUEA010000011.1:0-18263 GCA_036845365.1 Limnohabitans sp.
TTTGTAAGTCCTCTCCAAAAATACCCCCCTGACCCTGTCTAATCTGATCCGTGACTTTAGGGTCTTGAGTTTTAAATTGTCGCGCCATCCCCCAGAAATACCACATCGACGTCTCACTCTCAGGCGTAATAAAGTCAACTACAGTACTCGCAGCCTTAAACTCATTGGGTGCGTCGTAGCCACCCTTTCCGGCTAGTGCAACGCCCACATCAATCATCACATGGGTGGGCAATGAGAACTTGCAGACTTGCCAACGATCCACTGCTTCGTTTGCAGGCAAACCCTGAGCTTCTAAAGCTTGTTGCCAAAAAGGAGGGGCTTTGATATTTGACATATGACGGCTAGTGCAGACCGTTTTCTCATCAAAGGTCGTTTTAACTGGCTCTTTCTCAATCTCGGATTGCCCAATGCTGGTCGCGTGCACGTAAGTCTCGTGAGTCAAATCCATCAGGTTGTCTATCATGAGGAGATAGTTGCAATTGATATGGTACATACCCCCACCGTACGCCCAGTCTGGATTGTTATACCAATGCAACACCGGAATGAGAGACTCGTTGGCCAACTCTGCTTTACCTGGCCATACCCAAATAAAACCGTAACGCTCAACGGCAGGGAAACTCCTTACTTTAGGAAATTGAGACGTATTTTGGCCTGTCATCGAAGCTGCGTGACCGCTACAGTTAACAGCCAAACCATGATATCCACACACAATGTTTCCACCACTGGTAAATCCAAGGGATAAAGGAGCACCTCTGTGGGGACAGAAATCCTCCAACGCAGCAACTTCATTGTTCGAGTTGCGAAAGAAAACCATCCGGTGATTACAAATCATTCGGCCAAGGGGTTTGTCTTTTACGTCCTCGCTTGAGGCGGCGACATACCAAGTATTATGAATAAACATACATTAAAAAAATAAAATTAAGTGTGGGACCGAGTCAAATTGAGCTCAGCTTAGTAGCTAGTAGATTTTAAACGCAATACGCAACATCAGTCCAAAAATCAAGGAAAAAACAGAGAACTACATTCACCCCGGTCAAGGGCTAGAACCCACAGGGATCATTTATTTAAAGACTGGCTTTTTTTATAAGCATTTGAGTGGCAGCTTGTTTAGCTGAATTAATTGCTCCGCGTCTGTAATCCCATACCTTGTCAACTGGTGGTAGCGCCATCACCATGGTTGAATTGGCCTCAAAAAACAAGACATCTCCACTCTCACTCAACCCAAAATCAATTCCTGAATAATCTAGCCCCATCACGTCAGAAATCTGTTTTAAAGCTTTATAAGCGGACTCACCAATTGCTTGATTCATATGCTCCAAGAAATACTGCTCCTCGGATCTGTTTTCAGGCGAATCTTTCATAGCCGCACTAAAGTAGTGAACTTTCCAGTGTTTTGAGAGAGCTAGGTGCAGTGGGTACAACTCACCGTTGATGCTCATAACACGGTATTTCCTAAAAAATCCTTTCTTATCACATGCGTTCAAAAACTCCATCAGCAGCAACTCCTCTCCGGGCAGATTTTTAGCAACCTTAACCAGCTCCGGGAAATTAGCAACATATTCAAAATGTTGACCCGTCTGAAAACCAAGACTTCTAACCACCAATGGAAAATCGATTGTTTGGGCTAATCTTTCTTCCATAAGCCCCAAGTGATCTAGGTCTGCACGGTTCAACAAATAGGTGCTTGGAGTACGTACCCCAGCAAGAAGACTAAATCTTCTTGCATTATTTAAGCGACCCGTTTTCAGCACCGCAGTAGGGTCGTTAATTACAGGCCTGGGAAAATCGCTTGTACGAGATTTTATTAATTCAATTGCTTTTTCTAAAGACTGTGCACTGGAGTCAGCATCCCCGATCGCATTAAAAATCAAATCGTGGTCGGCCAGTAATTTACCCTCATCTATTGAACCTTGGAAATAGTCCACTGCTATTGTTTGCACTCTAAAGTAAGCTGGATCTACCACGTTGCGCCAAGGAACGTCTCCACCCCTTCCTGCGATAAATACCAATAAAGATTTAGGACTTAGGGAGCCTTGATTTTGAAATACACGAACCGTCTCACGTGTGTAGCCCTGGGTGTGGTGATAGGCCGCCAACTCTTGTTTACCCTGCTCAAAATAAATAAGCGCAAGGCCTTGATGAGCATGCGCAACGCTGGAGTCATGCTCTGCATTCGAGCGGGACTGGTCGGCATCGGTGCAAAGGACTCGTTCGTAGTGATTTTTGGCTTTCTCAAATTCGCGTTCCATAAAATACAAATTGGCGAGATTTACGTTCGCTAATCGATCATTTGGGTGGTATTTGAGTGCTTGAAGGTAGGCTGTTTTAGCGGCACTTGTATACCCTTCGTCCACCAATAGGACCGCAATATTAATCAACGTTGCAAGATGCGTCGGCTCCATCTTCAGTACTTGAAGATACTGCTCGCGCGCAAGCTCGGACTGGCCAATTAACGCATTCCTTGAAGCGAGCTCAAAGAGGACCTCTACTTTGTTTTTATCTGAACTTGGATTGATTAATTTATCTATCATGCTTTAAAACCTGACTCTACAGAACAGGGATATAACGCGGTATTGATTTGAGTTTGTAATTTCTTTTATCTCTTCAAAATGGAGTTTAGACATCTTTCGTAGTGAAGTACAAATCTGTGGGTGTCAAATAAGGGCATACTTAACGCTTCCTTTTTAGTTGCGAGTTGGGCCTTTAAATAGCTCAGTCTTTTGGGCTCCTTTAGCAGCTCAAGCACTTTATTTTCGTAGCCTTGTAGACTATCAGTCACTAATTCGCTAAGTCCTTCACAGCTCAGCAAGCTTGCTGCAACCCTTGAAGCAAACGAACCACCGCACATAGTTACGACTGGCACCGCGGACCACAGAGCGTCACTGGCTGATGTATGAGCATTACAAGGAAATGTATCCAAAAATAAATCTGCATGCCTGAGTCTTTCTAAATGCAGTTCATGAGGGATCCTTTTAGCAAACACCAAACGGTCTGGATTAACTCCCCTTTGCAAGGCAAATCCACGAAGATTATCGACCACAGCTTGTGTATCCTCAAGTAACCAAATGATGGACTGGTCCTCCTCAAGAAGGATAGACATCCATACACTGAACATTTCTTTTGTGATTTTATAGCTGCTGTTTAGCGCGCACAAAATAAAACCCTTAGGGGGCAAACCGTGCTCAATCCTTGCAGAAATAATTGAACCGGTATTTTGTTTACAGTCATTTACTTGGTAAGAGGGAGGTAATCGTATCAATTTTTCACTCATCGAAGAACTCATCTCTGGTGGAACAACAACTTTATCAACCAAGCAGTAATCCATGAAATCTCCCCCCAAAGTTCCCGCATACCCCAGGTAAGCGATCTGAACGGGGGCTACTCTTAAAGCAAATACCGCAGTTCTTGCTCCTTGTGTATAGCCTTTAAGATCTACAGCAACTGACAACTTATGACTGCGAGCGAGACTCACCAATTCAGTGTCGGAGATATCTTGCACTTCATACCAACGGTCAAATGAGGCCTTGAGTCTCTTGCGAATCGCGCTGTCATCGAGCGCACTCCATGAATAAGCAATTAATTCAAAATCATCCCTGTTGTGCAACTCAAATAGCGATGCAATTAGGTACGCGGTTGCATGTTCTTTAAAGTCAGACGAAAAGTAACCTATGCGAATCTTTGGTTTTCGCTTTTCAGCGCGTGACATTAAGTTCAGTCGAGCTTCAGCTCTAATTTGGACACCTGAAGCCACCACATTACTTTCTCCAAATGCCTCCTCATCTTGAGGATGGTTCATGAATTCTTTGTCTACTAAATCTACCTCTTTCAGTAGGCTTTGTGCCCAAATTTTTGAAGCTTGAAGGTGTAGCTGAGCATTGTCTGTAAGGGATAGCAGTGTGAAGGGGTGAACCAATATCTCTTTTTTGTACACCTTGTCAATCAAAATACAAGCAAGCCCATCTAAATCAAATAGACTGTGTTCGGTTTTTGAGGGATATGCAATTTTAGTTTGCGTATGCCAGTCACATAGCTTCATCCTCAGGTGTACGTATGCGCCTAAAAGCTGAGGGTACCAAGGATCCAGCAAAAGAGCTCTTTCAAAGTAGACTCTTGCCTCTTCGTCGTTGAATTGTAGGATGGATGCAGCACCTGCATTAAAAAACAACTGCACCTTAGAGAGTTGAGGGGTTGTGGTTTCTCCTGCCGAACTGTCTAAGATCTCAATACATTTCTTAAAATGAAAGCAAGCGCATTGTGTTTGATTGAGTGCATGATAAGCTACGGCAATATTATTATGAGTCTCAAAATGAACGGGCTTGAGCTTTAAGGCAACTTTGTAAGTATTCACCGCTTTTTGCCATTGCTTGAGTGAAGAATAGAGATTTGCAAGGAAGTAGTGATTTTCAACCCTGGATGAGTTAATTAAAATAGCTCGTTCATAGCACTTTACACTGTTTGTCAGGGTACATTGGTTGCATGGATTAGTGCTTCTTTTTTGATCGCAAAGCAGGCCTTTATACGTATAAATCAATCCTTCATCAGGATATAGCGCCAAAGTCTCGTCAATAAATTTCAAGGCCTGATCCTCTAAACTTAATGAGCGGTAAATATCAACGGTTCTTTTAAAAATGCTTAAGGCGCTAGTAAAGTCCTTTGAATTTGAATTTTGTAGATCACGGCTTATTAGAAAGATAGATTTTTTATTGGCTTGCAAGGCAAGTGTCCAATCATTTAACTTTTCTGCGCAAAGCGCTAAGCCGCCGTAAGCTGCCAAGGAGTCCGGCTCCAATTGAGCCGCTCTTTTGAAATGCTCCAATGCACCGCTCAGTAGATTTAATTGTCCCTTAACAAAACCAGCAGACAAATGAAGCTCTAAATTCTCAGGGTAAATGACTAAAGCGCTTAAATATATTTCT
The DNA here is from genome assembly GCA_036845365.1 of Limnohabitans sp. GTDB lineage: Bacteria > Pseudomonadota > Gammaproteobacteria > Burkholderiales > Burkholderiaceae_C > Limnohabitans. The sequence goes on from DAIUEA010000011.1 coordinate 4,917, forward strand.
AGTCCGCTTGATAGGTTACCCTGCTCTAAAAAGCGATGGGCTTTATCTTTGAGGTCTTCTATGCTTAAATAATTTTGGGACATAAGAATAATTAAATCATCCTTTTTTAAGCCCGTTTTTATGCCAATCCTGAATTAGGTTGGCTCCAAATGTATTCAAAAGCATTGCAGAAATAACTATTAAAGCTGAACCACTTTTCCATAATGGAATTAATTCGCCGAGAAAAAAAGCAGATGCCGCCATACCAAATATAGGTATAAGCAGTGCAAATGGAGTCACTGTTGCAGCCGTGTACCTGGCAAGAAGCCAACCCCATGCGGCGTAACAAAAGATAGTGCTAAACCAACTTTGCCAAATAACTCCCCCCCATGTCTGCCAAGTAATAAGTTGAATAATTTGAAAGAAATTGTTTACTCCCTCAAAGTAAAAAGATAGGCAAAGCAAAGTAGGAAAAGAGAAAGTTGCGGACCAAACCACATAGCTCAGCATATCAACTCCTATTGCCCTTTTGGACAATAAATTCCCAATAGCCCATCCAAGTGCAGCAATTAATGTCAAACCCAAACCAAGTGGGGTCGTACTCGAGTCGGTATTGGAGGCAATGATTGAAAGCCCAATTAAAGCCGTTACCAGGGCTATGAGTTGATGGGGTCGCAAACTCTCCTTATTCAAGCACACTGACAAAGCAATTGTGAAAAGCACCTGAGTCTGGACGACCAATGAAGCAAGTCCAGGGGTAATGTGTCCGTTCACAGCCACATACAAAAAACCAAATTGCAATACTCCAATTGATAAGCCGTAACCAGCCAAATTAACCCAATACACTTTCGGTCTTTTTATAAAGAAAACTGTCGGCACCATCGTAAAAAAAAATCTTAGACTAGCAAGCATCAGTGGAGGAATGACATCTACAGTATTTTTCATTACGACAAAGTTAGTCCCCCAAATAGCTACGACCAACAAAAGCAATGCTGCATGAAACAAAGAAAGTGAAGTCTTAAGCCTTGCAGTAGATACATTTTGGGCGTTGGCAGGATTAATCTTTGGTGCGTATCGTTCAAACATGCTTTTCAAGTTCCGCACAAACACATCGTAAAACGCTTGGCCAATCAGAAATTGCTTTTTGTCTAAAAAGTTTAAAAGATGGATACCAGGGTGAGTCGCTCCTATTGAGCATCCACCTCCAATCCGGGGCGAAGGGTAACATGAGCCATGTAGGACGGCCTAAAGAGCCAGACAAATGGGCAACGCTTGTGTCCACCGTTATTACGATGTCCATCAATGCGCATAAAGCCGCAGTATCCTCAAAGTCCTCTATTGATTGAGACAGAGTAAGCATGCCCGGCGTATCGTTCAATATCTCCTGCTCTCCTGGCCTTAAATCTTTTTGTAAACTAAACTGCTCGAATTCGTTTTCGAGCAATTTTATAAAAGGCTTTAGAGTTTGAAGGGGAAGGCTTCGGTAAGCATCGTTATGGTGAAATTGATTACCACTCCATACCCACCCTATTCTCTTTTTTCTTTGAATGCCAAGTCTGTGAGACCATCTCATCTTTGTGGATTCACTTGGTTTTAAATAATGCTCATATGCAGGTATTTCTGGATGAAATTCAAAAACAGCATAGGGCAAACTAATCATTGGACAATGAAAATCGAACTCAGGCAGGGGCTCTCCTTGCCTGATTAAATGCGAAGGCGAGACAATCTGTGTCATCAAACTGTATAGTGAGTCTTGGACCTCCACAAAAACCTCAGCTCCTGTTTTGAAAACAAATGGTAAATACCTGCAAAACTGAAGCGTATCCCCAATGCCTTGTTCGCAGTGAATAAGGATTTTTTTTCCACTCAATCCACCGTCCAAGCTGTACTGCCCCGTCCATTGAGGCTGAGTGAAATTTCTCTGCTTTGAGGTGAATTCAGCCATTTTCCAACGCCACTCATGCTCTCTCCAGCCCTGCTCAAAGTCGCCTTTAAGCAATAGGGCGAGTGATTTATTGCTATGCGCTGGAGCGTAACTGGGAAGAATCTCAATGCATTTGTTAAAGCTCTCAATCGCCTCGTCAACTCGGTTCAGGAACTGAAGCAATAGGCCCCTGTTGTTGAAGGCCTCTGAATAATCAATCCGTGCCTGAATTGCTCTGTTGTAATACTCCAGAGAAAGGTCCCACAGGTCAAGAGATTTGTAGACTTCGGCAGCATTGTAAAGTGCCTCTGGATAGTCGGGGACAAAACATACAGCGCTTAGAAAATTAGCTAAAGCTTGAGGCGCGTTACCCAGAACTTTTAAAGAGTTGCCTTTGTTATTGTAAGCAGCAGCCAGGGTAGGATCCAAACCAATTGCCTGGTCGTAACACAAAATAGATCCAGCTACATCACCCATATCTTGAAGAACTAGCCCCAAATTGCAGTGAGCAGGTGCGTACCTGGGCTGTAAGGAAATCACTTTCCTAAAAAGCCTTTGTGATTCAGCGTAATTTTTGTTTTGATATTCGAATATTCCTAAAACATGCCAGCATTCAAAATTACCGGGTTGCAATTTAACGACTTGCTGGTAATAGGACTTTGCTTCTTGAATGAGTCCTTTGTTTTGAGCGTCCACTGCTTGAGTGAGCAACTGAGTTAAACGTGAGATTAGGGCCTTGTTAAGCTTGGGTGGCTGAGGCTGAAAAGGGGGACGCATGAAGTTAGTTATTTTTATCCGTTATCTTGTCAAACAGACTTAATTTAAAGCTTAACAGTTTATCTTGCCACAGCACCCCCACCAGCATACCCGTCACGAATACCTCAATATCATTGATGAAGCCTTGTAACTGGGTCATACTTACAGGATCAGGTCGCAGATATATAAAAAATTCAAGCAACAGCAAAGTGATGGTGAAAATCAGTCTTAGGCGTCGAATGCGGTCAAAAAAATCAACTTCCCTACTCATAAATGACTGCGCAAGTTTGAATAGTGTACCTATGTTGATAATCAAAGTGATATATAAGGGTCCGTTCATAGTAAATGGGGCGGTATAAAAATATAAAATAGCCACCATTGCTTGTAAAACCATTAATAGGATCATAGTATGTATTGATTTCTAAGCTCAAATACTAATTTTACCCCTTCAAATAAGCAAAAAATTCAAACCAAATGGAAGGCTCTTTACTTTGTTAGAGCCTAAAATCACCAGACCCACCAGCCCTTTGCCCAATCTAAATTTTAAATTATGAAGCCGAAAATATCCCCCAAAGTGTTTCAAGAACGTTTAAACCAGGCTATTGGGTTACAAACTGCTGGAGATTTGGACAAAGCGCGCGCCTTGTTTCTCGAGTTGTTAAAACTCGATCCAAAGAGCTCTGCTGTGCTTTACTCTTTGGGAGCGATAGAGTCGACGGCCAAGAATTTTGAGATCGCACAAGAATACCTAAAGAAATTACTTTCCTTAAGTCCCAAATTTGCACTGGGTCATTTGGCCATGTCGATTGTTTATTCGAACACGGGTAGGTTTGAGGATTCAATCAGCAGCGCTAAACAAGCTCTCTTAATTGACGACAAACTTGCTCCGGCCAAGGCACATCTGGATATGGTTGAGGTTCTTCTTAAAACCCAACCCGTCAACGGCGCAGAAACTCCCCCTGAAGTGATCTCGCTCACCTCCAAAGGAGTGGGGCTACAAAATAGTGGAGATAACGTTGGAGCAGAAAAACTGCTCCTCAGAGCCCTTGAGTTAGACCCGAAGAACTTTACAGCTTTGTATACCCTTGGGATCATCTACATCGCATATGGTCAACATGACAAAGCTCTATCGTTTTTCTCTAGCGCTATTGACTTTTATCCAACTGTCGCACCCAGTTATCACGCAAAAGGAAAACTACTGACGGACTTAGGCAGGTACTCCGAGGCCCTGGACTGCTACAGGAAAGGGGTGAGCGTTGACCCCAAGCACACGGGTATGTATCTTAATATTGCTGCTTTGCTACAGTTTTTAAATAGACACAAAGAAGCCCTGACCATTTTAGTTGAAGGGTGTCAACATCTGCCTGACAACATTGCCTTATTAGAGAGTCAAGGAGTCATGCTGACCCAATTTAAGGAGTTCAAATTAGCGGGTAACATTTTTAAGCGAATTTTAGAATTAGATCCAAAATCACCAAAAGCAAACTCGCAGCTCATGCTTTGCATGGTGCATAACTGTGAATGGGAGGATTTTGACTTAATTCAACAAAGAATTATCAAAGGCGTAGATTCTGGCTCTTTGGTCTGCGCTCCACTGACCTTCACTGGGATATCTGGGGATGTGCGGTTAGTAAAAAAAGCTACCCTGGGATATGTAGCTGAAAAAATAAAATCAAACCATCCTGCGCTTTGGACGGGTGAGGTCTACAAACACCCAAGAAAACGAGTTGCTTTTTTATCTGCTGATTTCAGAATTCATCCTGTGGGCTATTTATTTATCTCCATGGTCGAGAAAGCAAACAAAAACGATTTTGAATTGATTGGCGTGTCTGTCGGAATAAACGATGAAAGCGAGCTTTGGAGAAGATATCGGTGTGCGTTCGAGCACTACTTGGACTGCCAAACCAAAACAAGTGTAGAAATTGCAAAAATACTTAAGGCCCTTGAGGTTGATATTGTGATTGATTTATCTGGCCACACGGAAGGAGAAAGACTTGACGTACTTTCACATAGGCCCTGCCCCGTTCAGATGACTTACCTTGGATTTCCGGGCACTTTATGCCTGCCCTACGTTGACTATTTGATTGTCGACCCTGTGACTGTCCCCCCTCAATTTAGAGACTCGTTTACTGAGAAAATTTTAGAGTTAAAACATTGCTATTTACCTAGGGATAATTCTGTCAAACCAAGCACTCAGCCCCTGGCTAAAAGCGAATACGGCTTACCCTCAGATGCCTTTGTTTTTTGTAGCTTCAATCACAACTTTAAAGTAACCCCGTCAATGTTTGCGATCTGGATGAGGCTTTTAAAGGAAGTTCCAAACAGTGTCCTTTGGCTAATGAAACTCACCCAAGACACCCAAACCAACTTGCTTAAAACCGCTACCGCTGCTGGGGTTGATACGCAGAGAATTATTTTTGCCTCTAGGGTCCCTAAGCTAGAAGATCACCTTGCCAGGTACACACATGCTGATTTGTTTTTAGACACCTATCCCTACAATGGGCACACCACTGTTGGGGATTCTCTTTTGTGCGGCGTGCCCGTCATCACCCTAAGAGGCTCAAGCTTTGCTTCTCGAGTTGCATCAAGTTTACTTAACGACGTTGATATGTTGGAGAATGTGTGTGAGACAGAGAGTGAGTATTTCCAGCGCGCCTTGCAACTAGCGCTTGATCCGCAGCAACTCTTAATATCTAAAACAAAATTATCTGTCGCTTTAAAAGAGTTTTGGCCTAGATCAGATGAGGATCAATCGAATGAATTTTTTGAAGCGCTAAAAAAAATCTGACTTGAGCAAGGTCCGATTATTTTTACAGATCAATAAACTTCACCTTATCTTGCGTATGGAAACACCGGTTCTTACTTTTTTGTTGAATGCAGGCTTCGCCATTTTGCTAGTGGCTATTGAGCGTATTTGGCCTAATAAAAATTACGACTGGGACGGGTCATGGACGATACGAGCCGTATTACTAGCAGGCGCGGGCATCTCACTTACCCTTGTCTTGGGCAATATTATTGAAGCCAATTTAAACGATCTAAATAGTTATTTCCCTTTGTTATTCAGGGTTAACTGGTTAACAACTCACTTTAATGAATGCATTCAAGGTGTTGTCGGGTATTTTTGTGCCACTTTTTTTGTTTATTGGTGGCACCGTTTACGTCACCACAGCGATACGGTTTGGAGGTTGTTTCACCAAATTCATCACAGTACTTACCGACTTCAGACGTTAACCGCTTTTTATGCTCATCCCAGCGATTTTTTATCCAATGCTTTGATCGTAAATGTTGTAGCTTTTGTGTTACTGGGTTACAACTTAGATGCAGCACTATGGACAACTTTTTGGGTGGGCGTTTTCGAGCTATGGGAACACACCAACATTAGAACGCCACAGTTTATAGGTTACTTTGTTGTTAGACCTGAGATGCACAGAGTTCATCACGAGAAAAACAAACACGCCAAAAATTACGGGATACCCCTTTGGGATATTATTTTTCGTACCTATGAAAACTCCATGCGCGTTGTTGAGTGCGGTTTCGAAAATGAGAGTGAGAAAAAGATTTGGAGTATGCTGTTTTTCAAAAGCGCCGAATAACAATATATGCACTAAAATGGTGCGTATTCGCAATTTGATACCCTTCAAATACGGCTAAGGGTTTTCCTGTGGCATGATACAAGATAGACATGTGACACAGCCTTCAACGGCGCAATCTGAGCCCCAAACATGAAGTTAAAAAAATCTAACAGCACTCTGAGCCCTTCGCTTGCGTTTGAACAGTTTAAGAGTCAAAGCTTTTATGTAAGCTCTTTTGTGTTCGTCGTATTAAGCGGTGGGTGTGCAGTTGGACCCGAATTTATGCCCCCTAGCGCGCCGCAAATAGCTTCGCAGTCCGCATATACACAAACGCCTCTTCAAGACCAATTGGATCCGGGTACGGGTTCGCCAAAGAAACAAAAATTTATCCCCGGCGGGCAGATCCCTGCCCAGTGGTGGCAGCTATTTCACAATGAGCCCTTAAACCGACTCATTGTGAGATCTCTTCAAAATAACCCTAATCTTTTAGCTGCGCAATCATCGCTCAAGTCTGCCTTTGAAATCTACAATTATCAATATGCAAGTCTGATGATTCCAAGCGTCTCTGGTAGCTTAACTTCTCAGAGAGAAAAACTCAACCAAATTCAATCTCAACAGGCTGGTTCTCCTAACGGGCAAGGAGCCGTTTTAGGGCTACTTAACGCGTCAGTCAACGTGAGCTACACATTTGATGTGTTTGGAGCGAATCGCAAGATAATTGAGAGCCAAAAGGCTCAAATGGAATATCAAAACTACCAGCTAGAAGCTGCTTACTTAACGCTCACAGCAAATGTAGTTACAACCTCCATTAAAGAGGCTTCATTGAGAGAGCAAATTAAAGCCACAAAAGAGCTAATTAAAGCCCAAACCACTCAGTTAGAGGTCATTCAAAAACAATTCAATGCAGGCGCTATCAGCAAGGCCCCTGTACTGCAGCAAATCAACATTGTTGCTCAAACTAGCTCTACTTTGCCAGCCTTAGAGAAATCATTGGCTCAAACGCGTCACCAACTCTCTGTCTATGCGGGCCTCCTACCTAACGAGCCAGTGGAGACTCAAATTGATTTAGATTCAATAGAGTTGCCCGAGGATCTTCCAGTCTCCTTGGCATCCGATTTGGTGAAACAAAGGCCAGACATTAAAGCCAGCGAGGCCTTACTGCACCAAGCTAGTGCTTTGGTTGGCGTGGCGACTGCTAACCAGTATCCCCAGTTCAACATATCATCAAGTTACGGGTCGTCCGCCAGTGATCAAAATGGACTTTTCAAAGGGCCATCGACATTTTGGCAATTTGCAGGAGGCGTTACGGCTCCAATTTTTAACGCCGGCGCTTTAAGTGCAAAATTAAGGGCCTCTAAAGCCTCCTACGAACAAGCCTCACAACAGTACAGATCAACCGTTTTAAATGCCTTCCAAAATGTTGCCGACTCTTTAAAAGCTCTAGAGGCTGACACTCAAACTCTAAAAGCACAGGCTCAGGTGGAATCTATATCCAAAGAAGAGTTAGATCTAAGTACCAAGCAATATCAACTTGGAGCGACAAGCTACCTGGCTTTGTTAGATTCACAAAGAACCTATCAACAAGCTTTGATTGGTCTAATTAACGCTAAAGCTGCTCGTTATGCAGATACAGCCGCTCTTTTTCAGTCTCTAGGCGGGGGATGGTCCAACAGACCGTCAGCTATTGGAGGCAACTCCAACTTACAAGAGTTAAAGAGTCCTACACAATCTCTCTCCTCGGCTCAGAGCAATTCTTTGCCTAAGGCAAATTGATCTACTTGTTTCACCATCTTCAACATCCACTTTATTTGAGAGTTCTACTATCATGACAAAACGCATGCTCATCATGCTCGGCGCAGTGCTGTTGTTAATTGCGGGCTTAGGCTTTGGTTTTTATTTGCATATCCAAAAACTTATCGCCAGCGCGCCCAAACCAGGTCCTCAAACGATCAGCACCATTAAAGCGGAAATGATTGAGTGGCAACCGCAAATATCAGCCATTGGCTCTTTATCTCCGACCCGCGGTGTCGACATCTCAAGCGAGATTGCGGGTTTGGTTCGAGCCGTTAATTTTCGATCAGGTGATGAGGTACAAGCCGGCCAACTCCTCATTCAATTGAACGCTGATACGGACAGTGCTTCTTGGCGCGCCGCCAGCGCTGCGGCAGAGCTTGCAGAGGTTGTGCTCAAACGCGACCAGGCACAGTTATCAGCGCAAGCTGTCTCCCAAGCTCAGGTAGACAACGATCTTGCCGATTTAAAAAGTAAAAAGGCGATCGCTGATCAGCAACTCGCCACTCTTGAGAAGAAGTCGATTCGAGCCCCTTTTACTGGAAAATTAGGTATTACCACTGTTATCCCAGGTCAATACCTAAACGCAGGTGACAAAATTGTCCCAATTCAAAACATCAACTCTTTGTATGTTGACTTTTATTTGCCTGAGCAAAAACTCTCTCAAATCTCAGTAGGCCAAACCGTCAACGTCACCAGCGACTCTTACCCAGGAAAAACCTTTGTAGCCCATATTACTGCAATCAACCCCAAGGTTGACACAGCGATGCGTAATATACAGGTTCAAGCCACTATGGATAATCAGAGCCACTTACTGCTTCCAGGCATGTTCGCAAACGTAAACGTCCTGGTAGGTGCAAAAAAGAAGTACCTCACGATTCCACAAACTGCGATCACCTACAACCCTTATGGATCGACTGTCTTCATTGCCAAGACATCTGACAAAGCAGATGCAAGTGGCAAAAAACCATTAGTGGCTCAACAAGTCTTTGTGACAACAGGGGACACAAGAGGTGACCAAGTTGCAATATTAAAAGGAATTGAGCCTGGACAAGACGTAGTTACTAGCGGAATGATCAAATTAAAGAACGACACCCCATTAGTGATTGACAATACCGTCTTACCGGCCAACAGTGCGAGTCCCACTCCGCAAGAGAAGTGAGCGAAATAACCAAAGTGGGATTTTAAAAAAAATGAACTTTACAGATATCTTCATTCGCAGACCCGTTCTGTCCTCTGTTGTTTCACTCTTTATTGTTGTGCTAGGACTCAGAGCGGTATTTAGTCTACCGGTGAATCAGTATCCTAAGACTCAAAATGCAGTCGTCACCATCAGCACTACCTACTTTGGTGCAGACGCACAGTCCATTGCTGGGTTCATCACTCAGCCCCTGGAATCTGCAATTGCTCAAGCACAGGGCATCGATTATCTCTCCTCAAGCAGCACGAGTGGCATCTCAACCATTACAGCAACGCTTCGCTTAAACTACGACGCGAACCGCGCTTTAACCGAAATCAACACACAAGTCGCGAGTGTTCGAAACCAACTTCCCGCACAAGCGCAGCAGCCTGTTTTAACCGTTCAAATGGGGCAAACAACGGATGCGATGTATTTGGGCTTTTACAGCGACGTACTGCCCACCAACAACGTCACTGACTATTTGATTAGAGTTGTTAAGCCTAAACTGGACTCAATAGAGGGCGTTCAAACGGCTGAAATATTGGGGGGTAGGCTCTTTGCTCTTCGTGCGTGGCTCGATTCCTCCAAAATGGCCGCTCATAACGTCACAGCCGCTGAGGTTAGCAGTGCCTTAGGGGCAAATAACTTTTTGGCCACTCTTGGAGCCTCCAAGGGGCAGATGGTGACAATTCCTTTGACTGCAGGCACCGATCTGCATTCGGTGGATGAATTTAAGCAACTGGCCATCAAACGCACAGGCAATTCAATTGTGAGGCTTGAGGATATTGCCACAATCAGTCTAGGCTCTGAGAACTATGACTTTAATGTGGCGTTTAGCGGGGTGCGCTCAGTTTTTGTGGGAATCAAAGTAGCTCCTGATGCAAATATATTAGACGTTGCCCAAAGGGTTAAGAAAATATTTCCCGGCATCCACGATGAGCTCCCCAACGGATTAACAGGCGAGATTGTTTATGACTCTACCTCCTTTATCAACACCTCCATCATAGAGGTCATGAAAACTTTAGGTGAAGCGCTTTTAATAGTCACCATAGTTATTTTCCTTTTCTTAGGCAACTTGAGAGCAGTCATCATCCCTGTAATTGCGATGCCTTTGTCACTCATTGGTACTTTTTTAATGATGCTGATGCTGGGTTACTCCATCAACTTGTTGACCTTATTGGCATTAGTACTTGCAATTGGCTTGGTGGTTGATGACGCCATTATTGTGGTGGAGAACGTAGATAGACACATGAAAGAGGAAGGCAAAAGTGCCTTTGAATCAGCTTTGCTCGCTGCCCGGGAGCTGGGAAACCCCATAATTGCAATGACCCTGGTTCTTATTGCCGTATATATACCTATCGGTTTTCAGGGTGGTTTAACGGGGGCTTTGTTCACAGAGTTTGCCTTTACATTGGCAGGCTCTGTGACGATTTCAGGCGTAGTCGCCCTCACCCTCTCTCCTATGATGTGCTCCAGATTTTTGAAGCCCGAGGACACCAACAATACATTCGTTCAAAAAATTGATAAAACCTTTGATCGCGTTCATTCTGGCTATCTAAAAATACTGCACAGTATTTTGCAAACATGGCCTGTCCTAATCGTTATGGGCGCATTACTATTGGCTTTATTGGTGCTTATGTTTAAGATGTCTCAGTCCGAGTTGGCTCCCGAGGAGGACCAAGGAATTGTTATATCTCAGGTGGTTGGACCGCCCACATCGACTTCGGATCAAATGCTGACCTACGCGGACCAAGTATTTAAAGTCGCCAAATCGATGCCCGAATACCAGCAAATGTTTCAGATCACCGGTGTCCCCACGGTCAACTCCGGGATAGGGGGCGTTTTGTTCAAAAATTGGGACGAAAGAACCAGAAGTGCAAAACAAATTCAGATTGATTTGCAAAAAAGATGGAATCTGATAGCGGGCGCTCGAGTTGCAGCCTTTCAATTCCCTGCACTTCCCGGATCATCTGGCCTGCCGGTTCAATTCGTGATCTCCACAACTGAACCTTATCAAAATCTAAACCTAGTTACCCAACAAGTCATGGATAAGGCAAGGGCGTGGGGGAAATTTTATTTCGTGGATGCAGACCTAAAAGTCGATAAACCCCAAGCAACTTTGGTCGTGGATAGGGACAAGATTGCCGCTCTAGGTCTAACTGAGGCTGATGTAGGTAACTCCATGAGCTCTGCACTTGGAGGTGGGTACGTCAATTACTTTACGATAGCCGGGAGATCTTACAAAGTTATCCCCCAGGTCCAACAAGTAGACCGTCTCAACCCTTCAAATGTATTGGACTTCACGATCAAACTCCCTACTGGTCAACTTATTCAAGCCAGTACGGTTGCAAGTATCAAATACAGTGTCGTGCCAGAATCGATCAACCGTTTTCAACAACTTAACTCAGCAACCATTGTTGGCGTGTCCGGCGCGTCCCAAGGCGAGGTACTTGAATTCTTAAGAAATGCAGTTAAAGAAGTTGCCCCTACAGGCTACAGCGTTGACTATGCAGGCCAATCCAGGCAGTTCATGAAAGAGTCAGGTGGATTTGTTGTGACCCTTTTATTCGCCATTGTTATTGTCTTTTTAGCGCTTGCCGCACAATTTGAGAGTTTTAGGGATCCTGTTGTTATTTTGGTCTCGGTTCCTTTGGCATTGTTTGGGGCAATGATCTTTATTTTCCTAGGCTTCACGTCCATAAATATTTACACTGAAGTGGGTTTGGTCACTCTTATGGGCTTAATCAGTAAGCATGGAATATTGATTGTTGAGGTGGCCAACCAACTTCAAAAGAAGGGCTTGGAGAAAAGAGCGGCAATAGAGCAAGCGGCAGGCATCCGCTTAAGGCCTATCTTGATGACGACATCGGCGATGGTGTTTGGTGTCATCCCCCTTGTCATAGCCTCGGGGGCGGGGGCTGCGGGGCGGTTCTCTATGGGCTTGGTGATTTTCACAGGTCTATCGATTGGAACGCTTTTTACCCTTTTTGTAGTGCCAGCAATGTACTTGTTTATTGCAACGGATCACTCTAAAATTAAATAATTGTGTAGCTTCTAGTTCAAATTTTTAAATGAAGAATTTTCATTCGTTATCCAAACTCGGTTTTAAATACATTGCCTGCACACTCGCGCTTTGGGCAATTTTTTCACAAGATTGCCTTGCCTTTTGGATGAAAATCACTGAAAACTCTGACGTCAGTGTCTATGCGGACACGGGTACCATTGTTCGGGTAGGCCGAAATAAACGAATGGACGTTCTCTATGACTTACGAAATGTGGATGCCTCAGGACAAAGATCGATAAAATCATTTGAAGAATTTAACTGTGACACAGCCAGCGCTAAATCCATCAACGCAGTGGGTTTCGCCGATCGGATGGGAACTGGAAAAGTTGTTCGCACCATGGATTACCAATCAGAGTGGATTCCGTCTGGAAAGAACAAAAACGAACAACAATTACTTTATTTCGTATGCGCTTGGTAGTTTAGCGACAAAAAGTTAAGGCGTCAGTGAGACTGCAGGTCTCCTTGGGGCGTCACTTGCCAACAAATGATTGAAAAACTCAAGTTTTTCAGTTACGTGCCGATTAAGTAGATTAACCCTCAATAGGGTTTCTACATAAAAGAGGCTCATTTATGAATTTTTCAGATTTTTTAAAAAAATTCAATTTAGATAACATCATGCTGTACATTGCTGCCGTCGTATTTTTCCCCATTGTGATTGGATTTATGTTTATCAAAATCTTAGGCGGAACGGCAGAAGGTATGGCTCAAAGTTATACCTTGGGCGCGAAAAAAAGAGTCATCACAAAGTCTTTAGCACAGGGCAGAAGACCCCCAGTTGGTTTTTAAACCGCCCATTCCTCAAAAGTCATAAAACTTAAGTTATCGAACCGCCCTCTTGGAATAGCCACCATGAGAGATCCAACTTGTACGTGGGTGATAGACATGATGGTTTTTTGTAAGTTTTGTCTCATTTTTCGGTCGGGACATACCCATATCACCCTGTCGAACTCTCCTCTTTTAAGCGCGAGTAAATAATCACAAAGTATTTGACTGTAACGTGCCTTAGATTTCATTGTGCGTTCGCATTCCACGCAGACCCTTAGTTTTTGAGGATCAGTGCACCACGCGTCAGGGCGAAAAG
>DAIUEA010000012.1:0-16134 GCA_036845365.1 Limnohabitans sp.
TCTTATTGCCTGTAGGACAGGTAATTGCAGGCACAATATGGGCAATTTTCCACATTTTGATCATCACACTTCAGGCATTCATTTTCATGATGTTGACTTTGGTGTATGTCGGTCAAGCGCATGACGCGCATTGATTGAGTAATGCTTTTTTAACCTTTCCATTTTTTTATTTGACAACAGGAGCTATCAATGGAACATGTAACCAATCTTGGTTTTGTAGCGCTCGCCGCGGGCTTAATTATCGGAATGGGCGCCATTGGCGCTTGTATCGGAATTGGCATTATGGGTAGTAAATACCTAGAAGCGGCTGCACGCCAGCCAGAGTTGATGAACGAACTGCAAACAAAAATGTTTTTGCTTGCTGGTTTGATTGACGCTGCGTTTTTGATCGGCGTGGGTATCGCAATGATGTTTGCTTTTGCAAACCCATTTAAGTAATTTGTACAACCTTAATAGAAAGGTGTTGCCGTGAGTATCAATGCAACGCTGTTTGTTCAGGCAATCGTATTTGGGATTCTGGTTTGGTTCACGATGAAATTCGTTTGGCCTCCAATAGCCCTTGCATTGGATGAACGAGCTGAAAAAATAGCACATGGTTTGGCTGCTGCTGAGCACGCAAAAATCGAACTCTCAAATGCGCACAGAGAGGTTGAGTTAAGACTCAATCAGACGCGTACCGAGGGAGCTAGTATTCTTGCTAATGCTGAGCGTCGCGCACAAATTATTGTTGATGAGGCAAAAGCTTTGGCAACAGATGAGGCCAACAAGATCATCGCCGCCGCTAAGTTGGAGGCTGAGCAACAAGTTATTCGAGCAAAAGAGTCCTTGCGCAATGAGGTAGCTCTTTTGGCTGTTCAAGGTGCGCAACAAATTCTGCAAAAAGAAGTTAACGCTTCTGTCCATGCAGAATTGTTAGCTCGTTTGAAGAGCGAGTTGTAAGAGGACTTATGGCTGAACTCGCAACAATTGCTAGACCTTATGCTGAGGCTCTCTTTAAATCGAAGGGCTTGGGAGATGTTCTGCAAACCGCCGATATCTTGGACGGACTTGCTTTGCTCGCACATGAGGAGCAAGTTAAGCAATTCACGCTTAGCCCCAAAACTTCTTTAGCTCAGGTGATTGAATTGCTTGGCTCGGTTTTGGCTGTTAAGTTTTCTGATGGAATGCTTAATTTTTTAACAACACTGCTAGAGCATGGGCGTTTGAGTGTTCTGCCAGAGGTCGCACACCAGTTTAGGGGTCTGTTGAATTCGCAGTCAGGATTTTCTGAGGCGACAATTTACAGTGCTTTTCCTATGGATGCTGCTGCTCAGGCATCGGTAACAGAGGTTTTACAAAAACGTTTTGCTCGTCAATTGAAAACCACCGTTGAAATTGATGAAAGCTTGATAGGTGGAGTTAGAGTGGTGGTGGGAGATGAGGTGCTTGATACATCTGTAAAGTCCCGCCTTGATGAAATGAAAGTAGCCCTAACCTCTTGAAATGGGGTTAGGTCAAGACCATTAAATAAGAAAGAAGGAAAGAGTAATGCAACTCAATCCCGCAGAGATCTCCGGGCTCATTAAGAGTCGTATAGAAGGGTTAGCGCCCAGTGCCGACATTCGCAATCAAGGCACGGTTATTTCCGTAAGCGACGGAATTTGTCGTATTCACGGTTTGAGTGATGTAATGCAAGGGGAGATGTTAGAGTTTCCCAACAACACATTTGGACTGGCCCTAAATTTAGAGCGCGACTCAGTCGGCTCAGTGATTTTGGGTGATTATGAGCATATTTCTGAAGGTGACATTGTCAAATGTACGGGCAGAATTTTAGAGGTTCCTGTTGGGCCTGAGTTGATTGGTCGTGTGGTAAACGCTCTTGGCCATCCTATTGATGGCAAGGGTCCCATTAACGCAAAAATGACGGACGTGATTGAAAAAGTAGCTCCAGGAGTTATTGCCAGGCAATCCGTTTCTCAGCCTATGCAAACTGGGTTGAAGTCAATTGATTCAATGGTACCAATTGGCCGGGGGCAGCGCGAATTGATCATTGGTGACAGACAAACAGGTAAAACTGCGGTGGCGATTGATGCGATCATCAACCAAAAGGGTCAAAAAATGACCTGCATCTATGTTGCCATTGGCCAAAAGGCTTCCTCAGTCAAAAACGTTGTTCGTTCCCTAGAGCAGGCAGGCGCGATGGACTACACCATCGTGGTTGCTGCAACGGCATCTGAATCTGCAGCAATGCAGTATGTATCTGCGTATTCAGGTTGCACGATGGGTGAATATTTTAGGGATCGTGGCGAAGACGCTTTAATTATCTATGACGATTTGTCTAAACAAGCTGTTGCTTATAGACAAGTTTCTCTTCTCCTTAGAAGACCTCCAGGTCGAGAGGCTTACCCTGGGGATGTCTTTTATTTGCATAGCCGCTTACTTGAGCGCGCTGCTCGAGTCAATGAGCATTATGTTGAAGAGTTTACAAAAGGTGCCGTCAAAGGAAAAACGGGTTCACTAACTGCATTGCCGATTATTGAAACACAAGCCGGGGACGTTTCTGCTTTTGTTCCAACAAACGTGATCTCCATTACAGATGGACAAATATTTTTAGAAACCTCTTTGTTTAACTCAGGCATACGCCCTGCAATTAATGCAGGTATATCTGTTTCTAGGGTCGGTGGAGCTGCTCAAACTAAACTGGTAAAAAATCTTTCTGGTGGTATCAGAACAGACTTGGCTCAGTATAGAGAGTTGGCTGCATTTGCTCAGTTTGCTTCTGATTTGGACGAAGCAACCAGAAAACAACTCGACAGAGGGGCGCGTGTAACAGAACTACTCAAACAGGCCCAGTACAGCCCTTTGACAATTAGCTTAATGGCCGCAACTCTATTTGCGGTAAATAAAGGCTACCTAGATGACATCGCTGTGAATAAGGTACTTGCTTTTGAGGCTGGACTTCATTCTCACCTAAAAGACCAACATGCTAAGCTGCTTTCAAAACTTGAGGCGGACAAGGCAATGGATAAAGATGCAGAAGCAGAACTTACCACGGCATTGGCTGAGTTCAAAAAGTCTTTTGCCTGATCCTAACCTGACGAACTAAGGAAGCTTTAATGGCAGCAGGTAAGGAAATTAGAGGCAAGATCAAATCGGTAGAAAATACCAAAAAGATCACGAAAGCCATGGAAATGGTGGCAGCATCAAAAATGAGGAAAGCTCAGGAGAGAATGCGAGCTGCTAGACCTTACAGTGAGAAAATCCGAAAAATAGCTTCTCACCTTGGACAAGCAAATCCTGAATATTTGCATCCATTTATGGAGCACAACCATGCTAAATCAGTTGGTTTCATAGTTGTATCCACGGATAAGGGATTGTGCGGTGGACTCAATACCAATATGTTGAGGATAGTGGCACAAAAATTAAAAGATCTTCAAGCAATGGGCCATAGTGCAAAAGCGATGGCCATTGGAAACAAGGGGCTTGGATTTTTAAATAGAGCAGGTGTTGAAGTTGTATCGCATGTAACGCAAATAGGTGACACGCCCCATTTAGATAAACTAATTGGGCCTGTTAAGCTTTTGCTGGATGCTTATGTTGCGAGAGAAATTAATGCGGTTTATCTTTGCTACACCAAGTTCATCAACACGATGAAACAAGAACCAGTTGTAGAGCAATTACTTCCGCTTTCCAACTCTGAAATACAAGGCGATCGCAAGAAAAACTCTTGGGATTATTTGTATGAACCAGATGCAGCTTCAGTCATAGAAGACTTATTAATTCGCTACATAGAAGCTTTGGTCTATCAAGCAGTGGCTGAAAATATGGCGTCTGAGCAATCTGCAAGGATGGTAGCTATGAAATCTGCAACTGACAATGCAGGTAGTGTGATCGGTGAACTCAAACTGATTTATAACAAAACTCGTCAAGCAGCGATCACGAAAGAACTTTCAGAGATCGTTGCTGGTGCGGCAGCGGTTTAACAAGAATTTATATTTATGGAGCAAAAAATGGCTCAAGCGCAAGGAAAAATAGTCCAGTGTATTGGTGCAGTTGTCGACGTGGAGTTTCCGCGAGATCAAATGCCAAAAGTATATGACGCATTGAAATTAGATGGCACTTCGTTAACTTTGGAAGTACAACAATTGCTAGGCGATGGAGTTGTAAGAACAATTGCCCTAGGTAGTTCTGATGGTTTACGTCGTGGATTGATGGTGGGAAATACAGGTCACGCGATTCAAGTGCCTACCGGAAAAGCGACACTTGGAAGGATCATGGACGTACTTGGCCAGCCAATCGATGAGCGAGGACCAATTAATGCGGAAAAGTCAGCCTCAATTCATAGAAAAGCGCCTGAGTACGACGAGTTATCGCCTTCTACTGAGTTACTTGAAACGGGAATTAAGGTTATCGATTTAGTTTGTCCGTTTGCAAAAGGTGGTAAGGTAGGATTATTTGGCGGCGCCGGGGTTGGAAAGACTGTCAATATGATGGAGCTTATCAACAATATTGCCAAAGCGCACTCTGGATTGTCAGTATTTGCTGGTGTGGGTGAAAGAACTCGAGAAGGTAACGATTTCTATCACGAGATGATGGAGTCTAATGTGGTGGTTTCTGACGATCTGCCAGAATCTAAAGTGGCCATGGTTTATGGCCAGATGAATGAGCCTCCAGGTAACCGTTTGCGCGTTGCTTTGACTGGACTTACTATTGCCGAGTCATTCAGAGATGAAGGGCGTGATGTTCTTTTCTTCGTAGATAATATTTACCGTTATACATTAGCAGGAACAGAGGTTTCAGCTCTTTTAGGACGTATGCCATCTGCAGTAGGTTATCAGCCTACTCTGGCAGAGGAGATGGGCCGTTTGCAAGAGCGTATCACTTCTACAAAAGTTGGTTCTATTACCTCGATTCAAGCTGTTTACGTACCCGCAGACGATTTGACTGATCCTTCGCCTGCAACAACTTTCGCCCATCTAGACTCAACTGTAGTATTGAGCAGAGATATTGCGGCCTTGGGAATTTATCCTGCCGTAGACCCACTAGATTCAACTAGTCGTCAACTAGATCCACATGTTGTGGGTGAAGAACATTACAACACTGCACGAGCTGTTCAAGGAACACTGCAGCGTTACAAAGAATTGCGCGACATCATTGCTATTTTAGGCATGGATGAATTGGCTCCTGAAGATAAATTGACCGTTGCAAGGGCTCGTAAAATTCAAAGGTTCTTATCACAACCTTTCCACGTAGCTGAGGTCTTTACGGGTACCGCAGGAAAATACGTCTCACTTGCAGAAACGATCCGAGGATTTAAAATGATTGCGAGTGGTGAGTGTGATCATCTTCCTGAGCAGGCTTTTTATATGGTTGGAACAATTGATGAGGCTTTCGAGAAAGCCAAAAAAATCTAATCAAGCATAAAGCCGATTTATTAATTGGCTTTAAAGAATGAAAGTAAATAGATGACAAGCACCTTTCACGTAGATGTTGTAAGCGCAGAGGAGTTAATCTTCTCTGGGGAAGCAAATTTTGTTGTGCTTCCTGGAGAGTCTGGTGAACTAGGTATTTATCCGAGACATACCCCATTGATTACTAGAATTCGACCTGGTTCAGTTCGAATTAAGCTCGAAGACGGAAGTGAAGAAATGGTTTTTGTAGCGGGTGGTATATTGGAAGTACAGCCTGACGGAGTCACTGTTTTATCTGACACAGCTGTAAGAGCCAAGGACTTAGACGAAGAAAAAGCCTTGCAAGCTAAAATTGCAGCTGAAGAAGCGCTTAAGAACGCCAAAGGTGAGCAAGACCTGGCGAAGGCACAATCAGAATTGGTTATTTTGGCAGCACAATTGGCAGCAGTTCGTCGCATTCACGGCAAGAAGCGATAAAAAGGATTAGTTACTCCTACAATTTATCCATTACCAACTACAACTACCGTATCAATTAGCATGAGTAGAACTAAACAACATGCATCAACGATTGGGGGTAGTTCGGATGATGTAGAGACCGCTTTTTACGAGGCCTTACAAAACGCCGACTTAGATAAGTTAATGGGCTGCTGGGCAGATGATGATGAGATTGTATGCATTCATCCGGGAGGACCAAGAATTGTTGGTTTAGCAGCTATTAGACTTTCATTTGAAGAATTGTTTTTAAATGGCTCAATCCAAGCTAAACCGGAAAGAGTTATTAAACTAAGCTCTTTAACAAGTGCTGTTCATAGCGTGGTAGAGCGAGTTGAGATTATGCTGCCTGATGGACTGCAAAAAGCTTTTACCTCGACTACGAACGTTTATCAACGCACTCCTTTAGGCTGGAAACTAGTCATTCATCACGCAAGTCCTGGTACACCTACTGAGTTAAAAGACTTAAGCATATCAAGTCAGGTGCTGCATTGAATTGGGGGTATAAGCCCCCTGCTTGGTTATTAGGCGAACACGTTCAGACAATTTACCCAGCTATCATCGCCAGCAAAATATATCCTAAACAGGTTTGGCAAAGACAAAGAATTTTGACTGATGATCAAGATTTTATAGATTTAGATTGGTCTTCGGGTGCGAGACAACAAAGCACTTTATGCGTACTTTTTCACGGGTTAGAGGGAAGTTCGTCCAGCCATTACTCAGTTGCCTTCTCATCCCATATGCAAACAGTGGGGGTGGGCATTTGCATTCCGCACTTTAGGGGCTGTAGTGGGGAAATTAATCATGGACCTCGTGCCTACCACAGCGGGGATTATGAGGAAATAGATTGGATACTCGAAAATATTAAAACTCAATTCTTAGGTGAGATTTGGGCTGTTGGAGTATCTCTTGGTGGAAATGCACTTTTGAGATGGGCGCAGGAAAGAGGAGATTCAGCCCAGAAAATCGTTAAGGGGGTTGCTTCAATTTGCGCCCCTCTTGATTTATCACAAAGCGGCAACAAAATAGGACTGGGAGTCAATCACTATCTTTATGAAAGGCGATTTTTAAAAACAATGAAGCATAAAGCGAGAGAAAAAATTAAACAATATCCCGGATTGTTTAATTATCAAAATGTTGAAAGGTCACAAAGTCTATTTGACTTCGATAATCACTTTACGGCACCGCTTCACGGCTTTAAAAATACAGAAGAATATTGGCGAATTTGCTCCGCAAAGCCGCATATGAAAAATATAAAATTACCTCATTTGGTAGTGAATGCGTTAAATGACCCATTTATCCCTCCAGAATCGCTTCCCAATAGAGAAGAGTTTAATAATCTGGGGATACAAATAAACACCAAATATGGTGGGCATGTGGGATTTGCATACGCTCCTAATTCTGGGAACTTAAATCCACTACCAACATTAATCTCATCATGGATGAAATCGTAATACAGTCAATGCTGAAGTGGCCAAAGGTACCGTCTTGCTACGGCTGGTTAGGTTTAAATAGCCGAGGGGATTGGTTTTTAAGAGATGATTTAGTACAAAATGAGGGATCATTTGCTCAAAGCAAGGGATCAAAATTACAGCATAGAAAATTGATTGAATTCATAAATAGGAATTACCAGTGCGATGAGCTAGGTTGTTACTATTTTCAAAATGGACCGCAAAAAGTGTATGTTGAACTGGAAACGGCCCCTTACATTTTAAGAGTGCAAAACGATTCAAGCATTACAACGCATACGGGTCAAAAGTTCATTCCAATTCAATGCTTTGTAGACGAGCAAGGTAGGCTGTATTTGCAATCTGACTCTGCGTTGGGAATCGTCCATACTCTTGATATGTATTTAATGGTCGATCAAATCCTAAATGATAAAGATAGACTGATAGAAACAAGTTCAGAAGAACTAGAGACTAGGTTTAAATTTATAAAAAGTCCCAAAGAGACACAAAAAAAAGCCAGTAAAAACTGACTTTAAAAATGTGCAGAAGCGGCTCACTTAGCCATAGGGGGATTTGCATCGGCTGAGGGGCTTGAGTCTTTGGGTTCAGTAAATTTTGCACCCGCTGCATTAGCCATGTAAACAACGGCACGACCAATCTCAACATCGACATACTCGCCGCCGCCTTGCGCTCCCATATTACCTTTACCTTTTAGAGCAGACGTTAATAAAGCGTCGTAACCCTTTTTGATACGAGGGGCCCAGGCAGTGGAATCCCCGAACTTTGGAGAACCAAGCGCACCAGCGGTGTGACAGGTGGTGCATTGAGCTTTAAAAACATATTCCCCGTTATGTAATTCACGGTTAGCATCGCGAATATCCACAACACCGACCTTTTGAATCCGCTCAGCTATGGATTTAGACATGTCAGAGGAGCCTTCTGCAGGTTTGTTGGCAGAAGTGACGTACAAAACAAGTCCAATGATGATGAAAATTGGGAGAATGAATGAATAACCAACAGCCAAAAGAAATTGCTTAGGTGTTTTAATCGGGCCTTCGTGGCTTTGTTCTTCGTGATCGCTCATGGTGTCCTCAAAAATGCATGGAATAATTGAATAAGATTATAGCGAGCCAACGAATTGAGATTTTATTTTTTTTGTATAAGTTCGCAATAAAGCGACTTGTGTAATGGTTGTGCAAGGGGTTGGCAACTTTAAATTACTTGAGGGTCTACAATTAGAGTGGTTGATGCATCAAGCGGCTGTAGCTCAGTGGATAGAGTATTGGCCTCCGAAGCCAAGGGTCGTGGGTTCGATCCCCGCCAGCCGCACCAAATGCAAAAAGTCTATTCCGCACATATGGCTCAAAATACTTCTACTCAGTTATACAAAATTTTACCTATTTGAGTTCATCTTTTCCAGATTCAAAGCTAAAGCATAAAGTACGTTTTTAGGTGCTTTTGTTAACTGTTGTGCCACCCTAACGGCGGTTTTAACGGTGAGCTCCTCCAAAAGGGTTGTTAATATAGTTGAATATTGTGCAGTCTCATCTTCAATTTGTGCCTCTTCGGCGTGTAGGACAATTACGAATTCGCCACGTAATTTGTTGCAATCAGTATTTAACCAGCTAGTAATTTGTGATGCCTCAAGAGTCACTATCTCTTCAAACTGTTTGGTTAGCTCGCGACCCAACGTAACTTTTCGCGATCCAAGGGCGGATAAAGATGCAGCTAAAGCCTCGATACGGTGGGGCGCCTCCATCAATACGGTGGCTCTTGGTTGAAGAGCTAAAGAGTTCAAGGCATTTGATCGCTCGGCTCCTTTTGAGGGAAGAAAACCGAGAAAGTTAAATCCATTTTGGGTTGTAAGACCACACACACTGACAATTGTGGTCAGGCTGCTAGCGCCTGGGATGGGAACCACCCGAAACCCAGCCTGGGTCACTGACTTTACAAGCCAAGCACCTGGATCGCTAACCCCTGGAGTGCCCGCATCACACAAAAAAGCAACTCTTTTTCCTTGGGCAAGTAGGGATAGGATAAGGGGACATTGATCAGCTTCATTGTGCTGATGAACAGCAATCCAAGAATGGGTAGGTTTATCAATGCCGTAATTTTGCAGTAAGTTCTTACTCTCTCGGGTATCCTCACAAGCCAAAAAATCACATAAAGACAAAGTGTACAAGGCTCGCAGTGATATGTCTGCAAGATTTCCGATAGGGGAGGCAACCATAAATAACGCTGAAATAGGGAAATCTTGGCGACTCAGTGCATCTTTTGCAGTATTTAGAACGTTTGTATAGCTTGAATTCAACTGAGATTTCCTGTCAAAGTTTACGAATGGGAGGGGAAGATGCAAGAATAACCCATTTCGTGCGAACTAAGCGCTTTAAGTACAAAGTAACAATCATTACAATAAACTAAAAAAGAGCAATGGACGAGTGTCTGATAATCCGTGTATTTGTCGCAAATTAAACCAAAAGAACAAAATGTTAGAACAGCGTATTGAACAACAATTTATTGATAGTGCAGACTTAAAATATCAAGCAGCTCAGGTGCTAAATAAACCGATCTTTGCTGCTATTCAAGCTATTTTGGCAAGCGTCACAAGCGGGGGAAAGGTCCTTGCATGTGGCAACGGGGGGTCGGCTGCAGATGCACAGCACTTTGCCGCTGAATTCGTGGGTCGATTTGAGCGAGAAAGGCCTGAACTCGCAGCAGTTGCACTCACGACCGACTCATCTATCATTACTGCCATTGGAAATGATTATGACTTCAATCAAATTTTTTCAAAGCAAGTTAGAGCACTGGGTCAAAGTACAGACGTTTTACTGGCTATATCTACCAGTGGCAACTCTGCCAACGTATTGGCTGCCATTCAAGCCGCTCATGAAAGAGAAATGACTGTGGTTGCACTAACTGGCAAAGGTGGCGGTAAGATTGCACAAACACTGAGGGAAACGGATGTGAACATTTGTGTTCCAAGTGAACGCACAGCTAGAATACAAGAGGTCCATTTGCTTGTTATTCACTGCATATGCGATGGTGTCGATTATCAACTCTTGGGTGAAACAGATAACACATGAACAACAACACTTTATTTACTCGGTCATCTTGGCTACTCGTTGTTTTACTTGGTTCGCTGTTAGCAGGCTGTGCCCCACTTCTCTTGGGTGGCATGGCAGGCACTGTAGTGGTTGCAAGCGACAGAAGAACCTCTGGGATTCAGTTAGAGGACGAATCAATAGAGCTGAGAGCTACGAGCCGAATTAACGATTTGTTAAGCAACCGTGCGCACGTCAACGTTAGTAGTTTTAATTTACAAGTCCTCCTCACCGGAGAGGTGCCCAGTGACAAAGATCGACAAGCTGCTGGCAAATTGGTAAGTGAAGTTGAAAATGTACGCACAGTTTTAAATGAGTTGATCATTGCCCCGAACTCTACCTACGCAGAGCGCTCGCATGATCTGCTTTTATCGGGCAAAATTAAAGCATCAATTATTGACAACAAAGAGCTCATGGTCAACGCTTTCAAAGTAGTAACTGAGCAGGGGAACGTCTATTTAATGGGACGTGTGACTCAAAATGAGGCCAATAGAGTCACTGAAATAGTTCGTAATACGAGTGGTGTTAAAAAGGTAACGAGAGTATTTCAGCTCATGAATGATGAGGAGTTAAAGACAATCAATACTCCCGCAAGTTCTGCTCCGCGCTAAGTTTTACTCTTAATAAATCTTAAAGCCAGAGAGTTTTGCTAAAAAAAAGGACTCAAATACTTGAGTCCCAAACACTAGGCTATTAAATTTTATTTCAAACGTTTAATAAGACTTGAAGTGTCCCAGCGATTGCCGCCCATTTTTTGTACATCGGCGTAGAACTGGTCAACCAAGGCGGTGACGGGTACTCTAGCACCATTTCTTTTGGCTTCATCCATGACAAGTCCAAGATCTTTGCGCATCCAGTCTACAGCGAATCCGAAATTAAATTGATCTGCCACCATGGTCTTACCCCGGTTGTCCATCTGCCAACTTTGTGCAGCTCCTTTTCCGATCACATCTAGCACTAAGTTCATATCTAAACCAGCCTGACTTCCAAAAGCAACCCCCTCACTCAGCGCTTGAACAAGTCCTGCGATGCAAATTTGGTTTACCATTTTAGTGAGCTGACCTGCCCCGGATGCCCCCATTAAAGTGAAGGCTCTAGAAAAAGCCATTGCAATGGGTTTAACCACTTCAAACGGGGCTGATTCTCCCCCGCACATAACAGTCAGGAGCCCGTTTTGTGCGCCGGCTTCCCCGCCTGAGACGGGAGCATCTATGAAAGCTATGCCTAGCGCGTGGGCGGCAGCGTGAATTTCACGCGCCACATTTGCAGAAGCCGTCGTGTGATCAACCAAAATGCCACCAGGGCTCATTCCCGCGAGCACACCTTGTTCTCCAAAAATAACTGAACGCAGATCGTCATCATTTCCAACGCAGCAAAAAACTATTTTGGACCCTGCTGCAGCTTGCTTAGGAGTAGGTGCAGATTTGGGTGCGTTGGAGGAGGCAAATTCTTGAGTCCAAGCTGCGGACTTTGCGCTGGATCGGTTATAAACCGTAACCGCGTGTCCAGCACTTGCTAAGTGCCCGGCCATAGGATACCCCATGACGCCAAGTCCGATAAATGAGACTTGCGTAGAGACTGCAGATTCGTAAGTTTTAGGTTTGATACTTGACATAACAAAGATTGAGAGTGAATGAAAGCATAATGATAGAGCCTAAATGGGCTTTTGGACCAATAATCCAGCAAGAAATAAGAATTTCGGAATTCAATTACCAGATAATGAGACGTTGGATTGGGTAAAGATTAGACAGGTCAAATTTAAGCGTAAAGAGAAAAATGACGGATTTCATAAAATCGAACTTGAACAGCGTCAAGCAACTTATTGAGGAAAGTGCACGCTCGGCTCATCGTGATCTTGCAAGTATCAAGCTTTTAGCCGTATCAAAGAATTTCCCCGCCCAAACTGTCCTTGATCTCGCAAAATATGGACAGCTAGATTTCGCCGAAAACTATGTGCAAGAAGGCGTGGAAAAAGTTCAACATGTTAAAAAAAATCATCCAGAATTAAACCTAATCTGGCACTTCATTGGACCATTACAAAGCAACAAAACAAGGCTTGTTGCCGAGCATTTTGACTGGGTTCAAAGCATCGATAGAATTAAAATTGCCCAAAGACTCAGCGAACAACGTCCAACAAATCTGACTCCATTGCAAGTTTGCATTCAGGTCAACATTGATGCTGGACCTACCAAATCTGGAGTTGATCCCGCTTTAGCTCAAGAGCTGGCTGAGGCAATTACTCAGTTACCAAATTTAGACTTAAGGGGGATAATGACTATTCCAGACCCACAAACTGATTGGGACAAGCAAGTGGCGATTCACACACGCGCTAAGAATTTGTTTGATCAAATAAAAAAAGTCATAGCATCTGAACGATTTGATACCCTCTCTATGGGCATGAGTTCGGATATAAATTCAGCTATTTATTCAGGCAGCACAATGGTCAGAGTGGGAACGGCGTTATTCGGAGAGCGCCTAAAAATCTAGCGCTCCTGTGCATGTTCACGCATGCCAATGGGGCAAAAAATTAAATATTTTAAAACCGAGGCAGTGTCGGGTGCGCCACCCGTCCGTGATGAACCACTTGACGACCGTATTCTACGCATCGCTGCAGAGTTGGGATAACTTTTCCGGGGTTGAGCAACCCTTCAGGATCAAAGGCACGTTTAATGCTGAACATTTGCTCTAACTCATCTGGACTAAACTGAACGCACATGCTGTTGAGTTTCTCTACACCTACACCGTGCTCACCCGTTACAGTACCCCCCATCTCCACGCTTGTCTCTAAGATCTCCGCACCAAAGAGCTCAGCCCTATGGAGCTGGTCGGGGTCATTTGCATCAAATAATATTAGAGGATGTAGGTTCCCGTCGCCTGCGTGGAAAACGTTTGCGCACCGTAGTGAATATTTCAGCTCCATCTGAGCAATAGCCAGCAAAATATCCGCCAAACGCTTTCTCGGAATAGTCGAGTCCATGCACATATAGTCAGGACTGAGCCTACCGCTGGCAGGGAAGGCGTTTTTTCGTCCGCTCCAAAACCTCAGGCGCTCCGCTTCAGTTTGACTGACTTTTAAAGCAGTCGCTCCACATTGGTTTAAAACCTGGGTCATACGCTCTATCTCCTCAGCTACCTCTTGGGTCGTCCCGTCTGACTCACACAATAAAATAGCTTGGGCATTTAGGTCATAACCGGCGTGAACAAAATCCTCTACAGCCGCCGTCATCGGCTTGTCCATCATTTCAAGTCCTGCTGGAATAATACCTGCTGCAATAATTGAAGCAACCGCGTCTCCAGCTTTGCGCATATCATCAAAACTAGCCATGATGCAACGCGCTAACTCCGGCTTAGGTGTTAACTTGACAACCACCTCTGTTGTGATAGCGAGCATTCCCTCAGATCCAACAACCAAGGACAGTAAATCCAAACCTGGACTATCTAAAGCCTCTGAGCCAAATTCGACCGGATCACCCTCAACTGTAAAGCCCTTGACTTTAAGCACATTGTGAAGAGTCAAGCCGTACTTTAAACAATGAACACCGCCAGAATTCTCAGCTACATTGCCCCCTATCGTGCAGGCTATTTGACTGGAGGGATCTGGTGCGTAATATAAACCCAAATGAGAAACCGCTTCGCTAATGGCTAAGTTTCTAACCCCGCACTGCACAACAGCAGTGCGAGCGAGTGGGTCAATGTTAAGGATTTTGTTAAACCTCGCCAATGACAATGTAACCCCCTTGGCGCTGGGCATCGCACCTCCTGAGAGTCCAGTTCCAGCGCCACGAGCAATGACAGGCACCGCTAAAGAGTGGCAGATTTTTAAGATTTGTTGGACTTGCTCCAGGCTTTGAGGAATTGCAACACACAAAGGGCGCTGGCGGTAGGCCGTCAGTCCATCGCACTCATAAGGGATGGTGTCCTCTGGGGTAAATAAAATATCTTGAAGGGCAAGAACTTTAGATAAGGCGGAAACGACAGTTTTTTGCAGCTGAGCACTGATTATTTTTTCTGTGCTGGAAGGTTGACTTATTTCGTTTAACGTCTCGTACATATGAAGGGCCTAAGGAGGTGAAAACTCAAAATGGTGGGGATGATTGGCGGTGCACGATGAGTTATTATTAGAAATGAAGCGAAGAATTCAACAGTTTCAACTGATTATTTAAACACAACAGTCTTATGACCGTTGATTAAAATTCTGTGTTCGCTGTGCCATTTAACGGCTCTGGCGAGTACTTGCCCCTCCGTGTCCCGCCCGATCGCAGTCAAATCCTCTACACTTTTGCTGTGATCCACTCGTGCGACATCTTGCTCTATGATGGGACCTTCATCAAGGTCTGCAGTTACGTAATGTGCTGTCGCGCCGATTAGCTTTACGCCGCGCTCATGCGCCTGGTAATAAGGCTTAGCACCTTTAAAGCTAGGCAAGAAACTATGGTGAATATTGATCGCACGGCCCGATAATTTACGACAAAAATCATCCGATAAGATTTGCATGTACCTAGCCAATATCACAAGCTCAGCGCCTTCGGTCTGTACGATTTCATATTGACGAGCCTCAGCCTGCTCCTTAGTCGATCCTGATACGGGAATATGGTGAAACGGGATGTTGTAGCTAGCAGCAAGTTGATAAAAATCTTTATGATTGCTGATGATCGCTTTGACCTCAAGGCCTAAGAGGCCACTCTTACATCTAAAAAGTAAATCATTAAGGCAGTGGCCGTCTTTGCTGACAAAGATGACCGTTTTCATATTTTCTTTAGCGTTGTGCAGAGAACACTGCATGTTCTCAACAGTTGCTAAATGAGCCAGTTCCTGTTTGATCAAGGCGATATCAGCAGCACACGCAAATTTAACCCTCATAAAAAATAATCCTGTAGCAGGATCGTTAAACTGCGCCGCCTCCTCAATGTTGGATGAGTGAGAGAGTAAAAACGCAGCAACGGCATGAACGATGCCGGGCCGGTCAGGACACTGAAGATTTAATATGTAAGTATTCATAGGATCCTATTGTAGTTTTACCGATTAACGCCGTAAACCCCGGCGTGAAAACCCTTTGAAGAAGGATGTCGTACTTGGAGAAAAAAGCTCTGGGGTTGGAGGGAGAATCCTAAAGATAGCCCAAAAGTCAGCGACGATAAACCCGCTTTAGCCTTAGTTTAAAGGTAATAAGCGCAAACTATTTGGTAACTGCAGACCTGCGTTATTTGGGGCGAATACAAAAGCCTTTGCCGGTGTAGTACCGGCAGCCTACATGATGTGAAGACCCGCATCGACCATCAAATTAGTACCCGTAATAAATGATGCCTCATCCGAGGCAAACCAAAGAATAGGGTTTGCTATTTCCAAAGGAGAGGCCCATCGACCCAGCAATGAAGTCGTGTTTCTCTCAGTTTTGAGTTTTTCTACACTTTTACCTTTCGCTCTAGCGCGCCCAATATGAAAGTCAGTGAGGGTAGAGCCTGGACAAATGGAGTTAACTCGCACACCGTGGTGAGCTTCCTCAAAAGCTAGCGTTCGGGTGTAGGCAAGTTGAGCGGCTTTCGTGGAGTCGTAAAGTCCCATACCCTTCCTGCCCATGACCGCGTAACAAGAGGAGACGTTCACTATGCTTGCATTTCCCGATTTACGAAGCTCAGGAAGAGCGGCTTTGCAGTAGTTGGACAATCCAATCAAGTTCACACCGACCACGGCATACCACTCCTC
>DAIUEA010000013.1:0-7046 GCA_036845365.1 Limnohabitans sp.
TTTTTACACTGTGACTGTTTATGAAAAAGGCGCAGAAGTAGTTCGCATGATGCAAACTCTTGTCGGTCGTGAGGGTTTTACAAAAGGCATGAAGCTGTATTTTGAGAGGCATGACGGGCAAGCCGTAACTTGTGATGATTTTGCCAACGCCGTTGCCGATGCAAATCCTGATTCTCATTTAAAGACCCATCTTGAGCAGTTCAAACGCTGGTACAGCCAAGCGGGTACGCCCCACCTAAGGGCACACGGCAGCTACGATCATCAGCAAAAAAAATACTCCCTCAGACTATCGCAAAGTTGCCCCCTCACGCCTGGGCAACTTACTAAAGAGCCGTTTGTCATTCCAGTGATGGTTGGCTTTCTCAGCTCCAGCGGCAAAGAGATCAAGGCCTCTACTTTGTGCGTGTTGCATGAAGAGGTGCAGACTTTTGAATTTGAAGATGTAGACTGTGAAATGGGTCAACCGGTTGCCTCTTTGCTGAGGGGATTTTCTGCCCCTGTGACCTTAGATGCATCCCAGTCCCAAGCCCAACTCCTCACTTTAATGGCACATGATACTGATCCATTTAATCAGTGGGAATCAGCTCAAAGGCTTTGTGTTCAAAATGCACTAGAGGCTATTCATTCAGAGGGGGATATCCAACAAGTGTTGAGCCATGAGCTGCTGAGCGGATTTAAAATTCTTCTTAGAAATCCTTTACTAGATCCAGCCTTCAAAGAGGTCGCCCTCTCATTACCAAGCGAGAGCTATTTGGCCGAACAACTCACCAACTTAGACCCTGTTAAAGTTCACCGTGTGAGGGAAAAAATGAGAGAGGAGATGGCCCTATTTCTTCGGGACGATTGGAGCTGGGCGTATGAAAATCATCAACAAAAAGGGCACTACTCTCCAGACGCTCTTAGTTGCGGCAAAAGAGCTTTAAGCGGATTGGCTTTGTCACAACTTTGCTTGGCAGAGAAAATCTCTGAAAACCTGCTCTCTACTCACTGGGCTGAGACGGCATTTGAAGCATTTAAACTTGCTGAGAACATGACTGAGCGGATGAATGCTTTGCTTGCCCTCATGAGCTCAGGCAGTGATCTGGCAAAGCCTGCTTTGGATATTTTCTATAAACTCTATAGAAAAGAACCGCTCGTGATGGATAAATGGTTTGCCGTTCAAGCCAGCGCCAATGATAGAGGAGGAGATGTTTTAGCAAAGGTTCGATCCCTCATGCAGCACCATGATTTTGAAATCAAAAACCCAAACCGCGCTCGTTCCTTAATTTTTAGTTACTGTGTCGCTAATCCAGCATCTTTTCATAAATCGGATGCATCTGGCTACGTTTTTTGGAGCGAGCGCGTGCTTGAGTTAGACGGCTTTAATGCGCAAGTTGCAGCGCGACTTGCCCGGGCGCTTGATAAATGGAGAAATTTGGTGGAACCCTACCGCACTGCTGCTTGTGAGGCACTAAAAAGAGTAGCCGCTAAATCAGACCTCAGCAACGACGTGCGAGAAGTTGTGACACGGTCTTTGGCCGATTGAGGCGGCTTGACACTTTAGCCTGACAGAGCCCCTCCCTCCCCCGCTGTCCTGGATCAAATTTAATCATTTCCCGTTGGAGAATATTTCATGACTGTTTCTTTATCTCGTTTTTTAGTTGAACAGCAACGTGAAAAGGGGCACCTTACTGCAGAGCTTAGGTTGCTTTTAGAGGTTGTTGCACGTGCCTGCAAAAGCATCAGTCACGCAGTCAACAAAGGTGCACTCGGCGAGGTGCTTGGAAGCGCTGAGAGTGAGAATGTTCAAGGCGAGGTTCAAAAGAAATTAGACATCATCGCCAATGAAGTACTTATCGAAGCTAACGAGTGGGGTGGCCATTTGGCAGCCATGGCATCTGAGGAGATGGAGAGCATCTATTTAGTTCCTCACAGATATCCAAAGGGGGAGTACCTTCTTTTGTTTGATCCGCTCGATGGATCTAGCAACATTGATGTGAATGTAAGCATTGGAACGATATTCAGTGTTTTAAAAAAACCTGAGAACTCTTTGGTCGTCAGTGAAAGAGATTTTCTTCAACCAGGCTCCTCCCAGGTGGCGGCCGGTTACTGCGTTTACGGTCCACAAACCACCCTAGTTTTGACACTCGGGGATGGAGTTTTCATGTTCACATTAGACCGTGAGCAAGGCTCTTTCATCCTAACCCAGGAACATGTGCAAATTCCAAAGGACACCAAAGAGTTCGCCATCAACATGAGCAACATGCGTCACTGGGATGAGCCCGTCAAGCGCTATATCGATGAGTGTTTGCTTGGCTCAGAGGGCCCACGGGGAAAAGACTTCAATATGCGCTGGATAGCGAGTATGGTGGCTGATGTACACCGTATCCTCACCAGAGGAGGCGTCTTTATGTATCCTTGGGATAAAAGAGAGCCCAATAAACCCGGTAAACTCAGACTGATGTATGAGGCCAATCCAATGAGTTGGTTGATCGAGCAGGCTGGAGGAGCCGCTACGAATGGACGAGAGAGAATACTCAGCATTCAACCTAAGACACTTCATGAACGAGTCAGTGTCGTGCTTGGATCCAAAAACGAGGTTGAACTGCTGACTCAGTATCACTTGGGAAGTTAAAGTATCCTTTACCTTAACCAAAAATATAAACTGTGGAGGGCAGGCGATGAACCATATAGAGATCAAATCGCAGCAAGTGATTGGTGCTTGTCCCCACGATTGCCCTGATACGTGCTCTTTGCTCACTGAGGTAGTGAATGAAAGAGCCATCAAAGTCAGGGGCAACCCCTCTCACCCGCAAACCGCAGGTGTACTTTGTAACAAAGTCTCTAAATACACCGATCGGACCTACGATGATAAAAGAATCCTCCAACCTTTAAAACGCGTTGGGGTTAAGGGGCCGAATGCTGAGTTCGAGCCAATTTCCTGGGAGAAAGCAATCCAAGAGATTGCTCATAAACTAAAAACCATTGCAGCGGAAGATCCTAACCATATATTACCCTATAGCTACGCGGGCACGATGGGTAAGGTTCAAGGTGAATCCATGTCGAGTCGGTTCTTTAATAAATTAGGCGCAAGTCGTTTGGAGAGAACCATTTGTTCCAGTGCCGGCACGCAAGCCCTCAATTACACCATGGGGAGCAAAGTAGGGATGAAGGTCGAGCAATTTGCCAATTCCAAGTTAATCATTATTTGGGGGAGCAACTCTGTTACGAGCAATCTTCACTTTTGGCGGTACGCTAATCAAGCCAAAGCAAAAGGTGCAAAGTTAATTTGTATCGATCCCAGAAGAACTGAGACCGCTGAGAAATGCGATGTTCACTTAAGCATCAAGCCTGGTACTGATGCGGCGCTTGTCATGGCAATCATTAGAGAGCTTGTCTTAAAAAATGCAATCGATCAAGACTATATTGACCGTTATACCGTGGGTTGGGAATTGCTCAAAGAACGTGCAATGCAATGGACGCTCGAGCGAGCATCAGAGGTTTGTGGATTGACTACGGTTGAGATCTCTGAGTTGGCAACGGATTATTCATCCACTAAAAGCGCGGCGATTCGCCTCAACTACGGATTGCAAAGATCAAAGGGTGGTGGCAATGCCGTGCGCGCAGTTGTTTGTTTACCAGCCGTCATTGGCGCTTGGAGGTATGCATCGGGGGGTGCGCTGCTGGCTAATTCCGGAAGGTTTCCAACTGATCTGCAAACACTTCAAAGACCGGATTTACTGGAAGGCAAAAAGCCCTCTCTTGTGAATATGAGCACCATAGGGGAAGCACTCAATATCAAAGCTGAGGAGCATAGCTTTAAAACTCCTTTTATTAAATCAGTCATTGTCTACAACAGCAACCCGGTTGCCGTCGCTCCCGACTCAAAAGAAGTTGCCAAAGGCTTTGCGCGGGAGGACTTATTTACCGTAGTCCTTGAGCACTTTCAAACGGATACAGCAGACTACGCAGACTATATTTTGCCTGCCACCACTCAATTAGAGCATTGGGACATTCACAGCAGCTACGGACATACGGATATCTTAATCAACAAGCCGGCCATTCCCCCAGTGGGACTGAGCAAACCCAATACGCAGATATTTAGGGAGCTTGCCATGGCTATGGGTTTTGAGGAAGATTGTTTCCAAGAACAAGACCTCACTCTTTGCAAACAAGCATTTGAGAAGACATTACCCAATATGTCCTTTGATACTTTAATGTCTAAGGGCTACTATGAACTTGATGTTTTAGACGCCCCTTATGCAAAGGGTGGGTTCCATACTCCATCAAATCGCTTTGAGTTTTACTGCGAAAGATTGAATGAATTAGGTCAAGACCCCCTTCCCTCATTCATTCCCAATTATGAGCAAGCCTCAGCAGGAGGTCAGTATCCACTTGCCATGATTTCCCCTCCCGCTAGAAACTTTCTAAATTCTACGTTTGTAAATATCGAGGGGATTCACAAGGCCACTAATATTGAGCCCTACATTGAGATTCATCCTAAAGATGCCAACGAGAGGGGTATTTTTGGTGATTCAGTGGTGGAGGTTTTTAACGACCGGGGGAGCTACCACTGCAAAGTAGAGATCACTGAGCGTGCACGCCCTGGTTTAATAATAGGATTAGGGATATGGTGGCGTAAACAAGGACTAAACGGAACCAACATTAATGAGTTAACAAGTCAAAGACTAACGGACTTTGGAAACGGCCCAACTTTTTATGACTGCGCAGTACAAGTTCGGCTTTTAAATGCGCAAATTTAATTTTGAAAATTTTAAAATATACATAAAGTACAACTACAACTACAAGTATTCGATCAGTGTCTGCTCACCAGCGATGAGAAAAAAAATTAGGGTAGTGACCCAAGGCCTTAGTCTAAAAGTGCAACCTAGTTCGCTTAAGTTTTTTAAAGCATTGGTTTGATCTTTTTATTTATAAATGTATTTAATAATTAAACCCAGCCCACACTCAAAGTCTGGATAATTCTGAAATTTTTTTGAAGTCGGGCAAGTCGTACAAAGAGCTGAACAAATTTGATCTCACCAATACCGTTCATTTCGTTAAAGATCAACAAACCTCGGTAAATACTTTTGTTAGCAAGCTCATTTAAATTTTCATAAGCAACACTGGTATCTTTAAATTTAGCTTGATCCCCACCTTTGTCTGGATTGTGCGAGGGTCGATTAAGTTGATTAAGTTGATTAAGTTGATTAAGTTGATTATTCATTTTTATGAGACAACAAATGTGAATTGCTTTATTTACTTTTAAAGTATCTTCAAAACCGCATAAACACTAGGCTCCAAAGCGTACCCATTATTCAAATGTGAATTCAATAATGGACAACCGAGCTTACATTGGCATGCATAGCCCTTTTTTTCCTCAATCAAAGCAGATTAAAAATGCAAGAACTCACACATAGTCAATTTTCATTAAGAATAGAAACTAGTTTAGCGATTCTTAATAACTACTTGCCTGCAATTTCTTCTCTCGCCCAATTAGATATAAATTGTTTTAACCTAATAAGCTTTTACGGCAACGACAAAGTAATTGAAAAAGTTAGAAAATGGAATGAGGAATTAATTAGGTCTCCCCAAATTATGAGTCCCAGGGACTGTTTGAAAGTTTTGCATGAAATCTTTTACAGTGATGTAGACAACTTCGGCTCTATTGATCTGGGCAGCGAGATCGTTATCCAAGATTTTGAGTCAAATATTGCAGCTCACGATCAATTACCGTTCTTCAGCTTAGCGAGTCCTCCAAACGGTTTAATTAGTAGAATTTCCTCACTACTTTTTAAATTAGATCCAAACGTTGTAATTGAAAACAATATTATCTTCAAAGATGGCTCAATGGGTATTTCTTATACTGCGTTAAATCATGAGGGCAATCATTATTTTCAAAATTCATTCGTACCCAAAAAGCAATTTCTAAGTGAAGATATATATACTTCACTAGAACGAGTGCACAGAGGTCTATTAGATAGCGAAGTTTTTATCCTTGACTATTTAATGACCGATTTACCTCAAACTGCTTCAGTGATCAAGAGATTTAAACCACATTTAATTCATAATTTTGATTGGGCCACTTACGCTTCATAAGACTCAACAAAATTTGAATCATTTATCCTTGGTGCTAAAGAGAGGAGTTGAACTCCCAATCTTTTCATTAAAAAGAACTGTTCTATGAAATGTTCTATGAACTGCTAAACTCAGCCTGCATACCCACATGATGCAGGGCGTATTTTTTAACAATCTTTGGGCTCCTTTTATTTTGCAAAAACTAATTAACGCAGTAGGTTTTCAGATAGTTTGGTTTACTTGTGCATTAGGCGTCAATTACTCGCAACCCTACAGTTACTTGATCGTTTTAATGACTACATTTCTGTTTATTGCTCATCACTTGTATTTTTGTAGTCATGCAATTTCTGAGCTGCGGTTCATTTTCAAAATTGTTTTACTGGGTTGGATGATGGATACCCTTTTACTGCAAAATAATCTCATCTCTTTTAGCTCCCCCTACACTGCTCCCTTTAGCCTAATACAGCCTTATTGGATGACATGTCTTTGGTTCGCTCTTGGCGCAACCATCAATCATTCTTTGTCATGGTTAAAAAAAACGAAGGCATGGTCGACCGTTTTTGGACTGGCATTTGGGACCCTATCTTACTTAGCAGGGTCAAGGTTCGGGGTGATTCATTTCGAATCAAATTTAGGAATATTATTTACAGCTTTAGCCTGGGCCTTATTAGTTCCGCTTTTTGTCTTGATCTCCCAATGCCAATCCTTGGAGCTTAGTCAATCTAAATCAAATTAAATTTCTCATTGCTTGAGCAGTCTCCCTCAGTAAGGGTAAAACACGTTTGATAGCTTCATCAATAGGCTCCATTTGCACAGGCATGCTCACGCTGAGCGCAGCAACCACCTGACCATTCCTGTCTCTTAAGGCAACCGCTAATCCCCTGTAAGCAATATCCAGTTGTTGCTCAGAAAAAGCCCAGTCTTGAGTTTGAATTCTTGACATCTCAAGTTTCATGCGCTCTTTATTCGTAATCGTATGAGCGGTAAAC
>DAIUEA010000013.1:7056-13702 GCA_036845365.1 Limnohabitans sp.
CGTTACAAGCTCATTTGTTTTCAGCCATTCATCCACTGCTCGGGGGCCTTGCATCGCAATCAATAACATACCCGCAGAAGTAACTTGAGCTGGTACTCGAGCCCCGAGCACAAAACCCGTATTCATTGATCGGTTAGAGCCGTTTCGAGCTACGTAAACAATGTCGTAGCCGTCAAGCACGCTGACGTAAGAAATCTCTTGCGTACTCGCCGTGAGTCTTTGTAGAAATGGTTGCACGATGCGGGGAAGCCTTGCTGACTCTAAATAGGTCTGCCCTAAGCGCATCACACGCGGCGTTAGCCAATACAGCTTACCGTCTGAGGCGACATACCCCAGGCTTTGCAGGGTAAGTAAATACCTCCTTGCTGCAGTTCTAGTCAGCCCACTTCGTACGGCAGCTTGTGCAGCTGTCATCTTGGAGTGAGCTTCATCAAATGTTTCGATTAAAGCCAAGCCCTTCTCAAGCCCAGCAATCCAATCTCGCTTTTTCAACAAGCTTTTTGGTGAATCGTTGGAACTTATATTTTTCTCCTCATTCATAAATTACCCTGTTTTTTAAATTGCTTACAGATCAAATTGATTTTTTATGTACGAGCCCTAAATTGCTTTAAACTTCATGTTTGAGCTAAAAATGTTCATCCTCACGAATTCAAAACCAACCAAGTGTTTACCCCACTTATGTACGATATTCGCACAACATTGTTCGTTTATCGATCGATTTTAATAAAAAGTCGTCTTATTTCCGCGATTTAGGGATAGAGTTCACCCTCAATTAAATAAAAAGTGCGATAGGCGAACAAAAAGGAGAGACACATTGATTGTTTTATTATTTGAACGCTCGAGTGTTTTGAGCTCACAAAAATTAAAGGGTTGCATCAGATGAGTGACTTCTTGCAACTCTTATTAAGTGGATTGGCAACAGGGAGCATTTACGCCCTAGC
Organism: Limnohabitans sp.; assembly: GCA_036845365.1. GTDB lineage: Bacteria > Pseudomonadota > Gammaproteobacteria > Burkholderiales > Burkholderiaceae_C > Limnohabitans. The sequence goes on from DAIUEA010000013.1 coordinate 7,998, forward strand.
AGCGCTTGGATTTACGTTGCTTTGGCAAGCCTCAGGGACCATTAATTTTGCCCAGGGCGAGTTTGTGATGTTGCCTGCGTTTTTAATGATTATTTTCATGCAAATGGATATCTCCTTTTTTGCAAGCTTCATAATCACCTGTGCTGCCTCAGTCGTATTGCTGGGTTGGTTGTTCAAAAGAGGGCTTGTTGACCCTTTATTTAAGCACGGGATGATGCCCATCGTAGTGGCCACAATTGGTCTATCCATTGCGATGAGAAACGGTGTGAGGGCGGGCTACAGCGCGCAGCCTTTAAGCTTTCCATCATTATTTACAAACAACGTTTACCATTTTGCTGGAATCTCTGTCTCTAGCTCAGATATAGGAACTTTTTTGATGGCAATGGTGCTGGTGTTGCTAACGCAAACATTCATCACAAAAACAGTCACGGGGCGCGCGATGCAAGCGGTTGCACAAAACACAGAGAGCGCCTCTGTACTGGGGATCAATGTTCCTAGAATGATTTTTTACACCTTTGCTATTAATGCAATTCTCGCAGCCGCTGCCGCACTGCTCGTCACGCCAACCTATCTTGCCAAGTTTGACATGGGGGAGTCTCTTGGTAATAAAGCTTTTTTTGCTGCAATCATTGGTGGCTTTAACAACTCCAACGGCGCGTTGATAGGGGGGCTACTGGTCGGTGTGTGTGAAAATTTAGCGGCCGCTTACATTTCGCCTGCCTATAAAGATGCGGTTGCTTTGATCATTTTTATGATTGTCATACTCTTTAAACCTCAGGGCCTTTTAGGGCGTAAAGAGGAGAGAAAAGTATGAAACTGCGCACTCCACTTATTTGGCTCTTTTGCCTATCAGCACTTCTTGTCGTCCCTTTTTATCTAAAAACCTACGGCGTGCACCTTTTAACAACATGGTTGATATTTATTATTGCAACCATGGGGCTTAATTTAACGACTGGCTACGCAGGACAAAAGTCTCTTGGCCAAGCCGCTTTCTTTGGAATTGGTGCCTACACAGTTGCAATCTTTCTTAAATTAGGTATCAGTTTTTGGATTGGACTACCTACGGGGGCCCTGCTTTGCTTCTTGGCTGGAGTGTTGCTGGGCTTTCCTGCCCTGAGGGTGCAAACCATCTACTTGGCCTTTGCAACCCTTGGCTTTAACACAGCGGTATGGCTTGTGATGAGAAACGAGGAGTGGCTGACGGGGGGAACCTTTGGTATGAACAACATTGCACGCCCCAGCCTCTTTGGCTTTAGTTTAGACAACAACCGAAATTTTTATTTTTTAGCCCTATCAGCCACTGTAATAATGGCGCTTCTTTTAAAGGGGTTGATCCACTCACCTTGGGGTAAATCTTTCACCGCTTTGAGGGACAATCCTATCCGAGCTGAGAGTCTTGGAATCAATACGCGCAGTTACACTTTGATGAGTTTTGCCATTGGCGCTGCTTACGCAGGTATTGCTGGAGGTTTGTACGCCTCTTTGGTCCAGTTCATAGACCCCTCTTTGTTCACAGTTGGCGCCTCTATCATGATGTATTTGATGGTGGTCGTTGGTGGACCCGGATATTTTCTTGGCCCCGTACTAGGAAGCGCTGTCGGTATCGTGTTACCCGAGTGGCTGAGGTTTGCTCAAGCCTGGTATTTGCTGATTTTCGGAGTGGCTGTGATTCTTCTCATGATTTGGCTCCCCGATGGGCTGCTGAGCATTCCAGAGCGCATAAGGGCCAGAAAAGCGGCCAGACTGGCGTCGCTGGCGAGAAGCACTCAAGCAAATCAGAACATTGCGTTAATGGAGCGAGAGACTCTTTCAAAAGCCGCTCAGCTCAATGAAGCTTCACAGGTGAAGTCATGAATTCATTCGCTCAAAAGCCCCAGCCTTCGTTGCTAAAAGTGCACGATTTAAAAAAATCTTACGGCGCCATTCAAGCCGTTGGAGGTGTCTCCTTTGAGGTCATGGAGGGAGAGATTTTTGGTGTCATCGGCCCCAATGGGTCTGGAAAGACAACCCTATTTAACAGCATGCTCGGTCAAATTACCCCCGATTCGGGAGTCATCGAATTAAAAGGTCAAGACGTCACAAAACTGGGTCCCTTGGAGCTAAACCATATGGGGGTAGGCAGAACTTTTCAAACTCTGCAAGTATTTGGGAAAATGAGCGTCAGGGACAATTTAATCGTTGCAGCCCAAGAGCACAAAGGATCCATGATTTCTAGGATGTTTGCCCCCTCTGACTCAGGTCTTGGCTCACAAGCGGATGAACTGATTGATCTCTTTAATATGCGCCACGTAGCTGGTAAAAAAGCGGGTGAGTTGTCCTACGGTCAACAAAAGTTAGTGGATATTGCGATGGCTTTTATGAGTAAACCCGATTTAGTCTTACTAGATGAGCCCTGTGCGGGCGTGAACCCTTCACTGGTTGGGGGAATAAGTCGATTACTCAAAGAACTGAACCACAAAAATGGAGGTAGTTTTGTGGTGATAGAGCACAACATGGACTTTGTGATGGATCTCTGTCACAGGGTCATGGTGATGGTTGAGGGTAAGGTACTTGCAATTGGAACGCCTGAGGAGATTCGCTCTAACAGACAAGTCCTAGACGCTTACCTGGGGAATTAAATGACTGAACAATGTTGTATAGAGTTTAAGAGTGTGCTTGCGGGTTACAAAGATTTTATGATCCTCAACCACCTCTCCTTTCAGGCCAAAAGGGGGAGCATCACGTTGTTGCTGGGCCCAAACGGGGCTGGTAAATCAACCGTCCTTAAAACCCTCTTTGGGCTACTCAAACCAAAAGAAGGACAAATTTTTTTGGATCAAGAGGAAATCACAGGGCTGGGCCAAAAGCAGTTGCTTGCCAAAGGTATTGCTTTTGTCCCCCAAGGCAGAAACCTATTCGGCCAACTCAGTGTGCTTCAAAATTTAGAGTTGGGAGGAATTACGCTGGGCATGAAAACCACCCGCGAACGTATTCCTGAGGTGCTTGAATTTTTCCCTAGACTCAAAGAGCGTCTTCACTCGATGGCAAGCGCCCTGTCTGGGGGTGAGCAAAAGCAGCTCGAAATTGGTAGAGCGCTTTTGCTAAGGCCAAGAGTGATCTTAATTGATGAACCCTCGATTGGTCTGTCGCCCATCGTCGTTCAAGATGTGTTCAAGCTCCTTCGCGCCCAGGCTGAGCAGGGCACGACGGTTTTGATGGTTGAACAAAACGTAAAAAGCGCACTCAAATACGCCGATGAGGCCATAGCCCTGGAGTCGGGTCAAAAGGTTTTGCAACGCGCTGCCTCTGAGCTCTTGTTGGACCCCAACATTGAGAGACTGTTCTTAGGTGGAATGCAGCAAGTTCAAGAAAAATCAAAAGCTTAAGGTCTAAATCTTAGCCCCTCACATCAAATGAGGGTAACTTATCCGAGCCCTAGCCGGTTGTACATTTTTCAAACGTTAATATTCTGGAGAAAAGTTCCATGTCTGATACCGCTAAAACTGCCAGAGAAGCCATCCCAGACAATCTAAACCCGCTCGGAATGGAGGGGATCGAATTTATTGAATACGCCACCTCTAAGCCCCAAGCACTTGGTCAAGTCCTTGAGATGATGGGGTTTAAGCCGATTGCACGCCACCGCTCCAGAGAGGTCACCCTATACCGACAGGGAGACATCAACATCATCATCAATGCTCACGACGCAGCGCTTTCCCACCGATCTAGACCCACGGAGACACCCGCAATTGCAGCGATTGCGCTGCGCGTGCGTGACGCCACTGCAGCCTACCACCGAGCCCTTGACCTAGGAGCTTGGGCGGTGCCAACGCACGTCGAGGTGATGGAGTTGAACATTCCGGCCGTGCACGGTGTGGGAGCAAGTCGCATTTATTTTGTCGATCGATACAAAGAATTTTCTATTTACGATGTGGACTTTATCCCCTATCCATCAGTTGATCAGCGCCCCAGCGCTGTACACGGTGTCAAGATCTTTGGCGTGGTCCAGTACATTGGCAATGACAGGCAAGAGGACTGGAGCGAGTTTTATTGCTCGCTATTTGGATTTGAGGTTTTACCGCCCGAGACTAAATTTGGAATTCTTCCTAAGGGCACTATTTTGCGCAGCCCATGCCATCAATTTTTCATCCAACTGATTGAACCAGATCCAGAACTCTTAAGTGTGGATGAGGATGAGCGCCTGCAACGCCTTGCCCTCAGCACGCCTAGTGTCTTTGAGGCCGTCAAAGACTACCGCACAAAGGGGGTCGAGTTTATTGAGTCTCCAACGGTTCACACGGAGGACAAAGGCGCGCTCACACGGACGTGGCTAGGTGGGGTTAGTTTTGAGTTGGTCAAGCGTTAAATTAAGGGCAACTTTATGAACCCCATCATCGGTAATCTCTCAGACTTTGGAATGGATACGATTTCTTTTGCTGGCAATTTGGAGGGGAAACTAAGCGCTGTGAAAGCGGCCGGTTTTGAGCAAATTATGCTCAACGCAAAAGACATTGTTGGGCATCCGCAGGGGCTACAAGCCGCAATTGACTCGGTCAAACAAAGTGGTCTTAGAGTCACTGGATTTCAGGTGCTAAGAGATTTTGAGGGCTTAACGGGTCATTTGCACGAGTACAAGGTCGATATTGCAAAATCTATGCTGGAGATGTGTGCAGCGCTGGACTCTAAGGTTTTGCTGGTTTGCTCCTCCACGTCTACGCACGCAACTCAAGACCTAGATCTTCTTGCAAAAGATCTCAGAAAACTTGCCATGCTGGCTATTCCCAAAGGAATCAAGGTTGCCTTTGAGGGTCTTTCTTGGGGCAGGACTGTAAATGAATTTGCTCAAGCTTGGGACGTCATAGAGCGGGCTGATATTCCAAACCTGGGAATTGGCATCGACTCTTTTCATATTTTGGCAACTCAGAGCTCTTTAGATGATTTGGAAATCATTGATCCAGAGAAAATATTTCTCGTTCAATTGGCAGACTTTATGTGGCAAGAGATCCCCTCAGTTGAGGAAAGAATTACGACCGCAAGGCACTTTAGAGTGTTTCCAGGCGAGGGTGTTCACAGTGAGTTTTTAGCCGATTTAGTCAGCCGGTTGTACCGACTGGGCTATAGGGGGGACTACAGCTTTGAAGTCTTTAATGATGACTATCAGCAACTGCCCCTTGACACCGTTGCCGCTCGCGCAAGAAAGTGTGCCCAGTGGCTGGGTGAGGATGTTCTAAAACGCTCAGTCCCTCTACCCAACCAAATAAGACTGCGCCCCGTCACATTAAAGTAATCGATGGGATAAGGTCCGCATTTTGCGGGTCTAAGTCTTTGGTAAAGACTTTCTCCTTGCAATCACACTATTGATGCGTCGCTCATCCAGAGTTTGGACCTCAAACTGCCATGCACCGCATTTCGCGGTGTCCCCCACACTCGGTAATCTTCCAAGCACGGCCATCACCAGCCCGGCTAGTGTGTTGTAAACCCGCTTATCCTCCATGGGTAATTCATCGATTTCTAATCTGCTTTTGAGTTCTTGAATGGGCATCAAGCCGTCCAGTAACCAGGTCTGATCAGTGCGCAGTGTGGCCCAAACTTGCCCCGGACTTGTCGACTGCAGCAACTCACCCGTTATCGCCTCTAAGACATCTTTGGGCGTAATGAGACCGTGTAAAACTCCGTATTCATCCACCACCAACACCAAGCGGCCTGAAACGCCTTGGTGAGCGCCCGCT
>DAIUEA010000013.1:13712-15948 GCA_036845365.1 Limnohabitans sp.
CGCTTTGGAGTAAGCCTGGGGGGGGGTGGGCAAAGTCGCATTCGTTTTGAGTCCTGCTTCAGGTGCCGCACTCAATGTTGAAAGGGCTTGAGCAAAATGCGCGCTTTTCCCAGGATTTTGAAACTGCAGTAATAAATCCAAGCCTGTCAGGGTTTCGGGGACAAAGGCGACTGGGTGCACAAACTCTTGCAGCAAGGTGGGGGAGCCTAAATGCTGAATCAATTGATTAATACCGACGACCCCAATCACATCATCTAAAGAGTTCCTGCACACGGGGTACCAAGAATGATGATGTTGGGTCTTAAGTTCATGGATCGCTTGATCCGCATTTAATTTGGCATCCAACCAAACAATGTCCGCCCTTGGAACCATCATCGAGGTTAACTGACGCTCATCCAAATGGAACACATTTTTAACCATTTGATGCTCTTGGTCCTCTATTAACCCTGCGCTAACTCCTTCGTGCAAACTGGCATTGATTTCTTCCTCGGTCACGGAATCACTTCCCCGCAAATTGACGCCAAGGAGTTTAAGCACCAAAGAGGTCGTACCGGATAGGAAATGAACCAAGGGCCTAGATAAAATTAAAAGCAAGCTCATGAGTCCAGACATCAAGGAGGCAACTCTTTCGGGGTGAAGTTGTGCAATCCTCTTAGGAACGAGTTCGCCAAAAAGAATGGTCGCAAGCGTAATGAGGGTCACAACCGTTGCGGTCGCAAGCACAGGTGCGGCAGAGGCACTAAGCCCCAGGTCTGTCAACTCAAGCGTAAAGCGTTCACTAAACGCAGCCTCGCCAACAATGCCGTTTAAAACCCCGATCGAAGTAATTCCGATTTGGATGGTGGATAGAAAATCGGTTGGCTTTTCTAGTAACTCAAGCGCCGTTTTAGCACCTTTTGCCATAGAGTCGCCCGAGTCTTGAATGGCTTTGAGACGTACCTTTCTACTTGCTGCCAAAGCCATCTCTGACATAGCGAATAAGCCGTTAATCAAAATCAGCAAGATGATAATAAGAAAGTCCATGATTGATCCACTCTGCCTAAGGTGCAAGTGGGCAAGCAAATATTGAAAAGAATATTTGGACTAAACCCTGCATAAATTATAGTGTGAAGGTTATTATTTACGTCACTTATCTTTTTTCTAAGCCTTGTTACACTTGTGCGCAAACATCCCTAAATTTTTAAAGCAGTTCACTCTCGCTTTGCCAAACAAAATCCCTCGAGGCCCCCACCTACTATGCCCAGTTACATGATTGGAGATATACAAGGATGTGACTCCTCCTTGTCTGAGCTACTAGAGATCATTGATTTCTCTGCGAGTCGAGATACTCTTTATTTATTAGGAGACCTCATCAACCGTGGCCCCAATAATCTTGCAACCCTTAACCGCTTGATGGGGTACGGCTCAAGTGCCGTTTGTTTACTTGGTAACCATGACTTGCATTTTTTAGGCATTGAGATTGGTCTAAGGCCTTTAAAAACCGGTGACACGGTGAGTGATTTACTGAGTGCTTGGAACAGATCTGAAATTGTTTCATGGCTGAGGAGCAGACCATTGGCTGTTTATGCCCATGAGTGCCTAATGGTTCACGCAGGTGTGTACCCATCCTGGGATTTAAATAAAACTCTTCTCCTTGCCAAAGAGCTTGAGGATCAAATCAGTGGCCCCAATTGGATCGAGTGCTTGAGCTCTTTATTTGGCAACTCGCCTTCTCTTTGGAGTGATGATTTGGTTGGAGTGCAAAGATGGCGGGCAACTGTAAATGCGCTCACTAGAATGCGCTTTTGCAGCGAATTGGGGGAGATGGAGTTTGAAACGAAAGGGCCCGCCGCAAACGCACCACCCGGTTTTTACCCCTGGTTTGCGGTTCCAAACAGGCAAACCCAAAACGCATTGATTGCTTTTGGGCATTGGTCAGCACTTAACCCAACAGATTCACCCCAATCTTTGATTCATCACAACGTTCTAAGCCTTGATACTGGTTGCGTTTGGGGGGGATGTTTAACGGCGGTTGAAATTGGGGCCAACAAGGACTTCAGTCATGTACAGGTTAAATGCAGCAAAAGTGATTTAACAATCAAACGTGTTAAGACACTTTAATTTTTTTAGAAGCAGTAAAGGGCGGCTTTGAGTATTTCAAAGAGCCGAGAGCCGAGAGCCGAGAGCCGAGAGCCGAGAGCCGAGAGCCGAGAACCAAGATTCAAGATTCAAGAGCAAAAAGCCATAAATTTTGGTA